>JACQVE010000107.1 GCA_016209965.1 Gemmatimonadota bacterium
CAGCTCGAAGGCAATGATCACGAACGGCGGCAAGGAGATGATCGGCTTGCCCCCCGTGATGAGCGGCCAGTCCAGCGACGTGAAGATGGGCAGCGCGAACCCCGTGGCCGCGCCCGTCAGTCCACCCACCAGCGTGAACAGCCGCACCGGGCTCTCGGGCAGGTGCAGCGCGTGCTCCAGCTCGTGGTGGGGCAAGGGTGAGAAGACCAGCACCTCACCCAACCCCGCCTGGCGCAGACGTTCGATAGCCGACGTCGTCGCGTCCAGCTCGGCAAACACACCCAACACGCCCGGAGCCATGCCGTCCGGCATCAGACGCTCCCCTCGCTCGCCGCCACCTGCCGCCCGCTCCCGCGCCGGAGCGGCGCGGGCAGGACCTCCTACAGCTCCGCCACCGAGACGGGCGGCAGCAGTCGGATGAACAGCAAGAACCACATGAGGAACCAGGCAAAACTGCCCGCCGCGATCGACATCTCGACCCACGACGGCTTGTAGTTCCCCCACTGCCACGGCATATACTCGTGCGCAAGGCTCGAGATGATGATCACGAAGCGCTCGAACCACATGCCGATATTGATGAAGATCGCGATCACGAAAAGGGCCGGAATGCTCGTGCGCACCCGCCGCCACCACAAAAGCTGCGGCACGAAGGCATTGCAGGTGATCATGATCCACGTCGCCCACCAGTAATCGCCCAGGGCACGGTCGGAAAACGTGCCCCGCTCCGGCACCTCGAAGCTGTACCAGGCCATGAAATACTCGACCGCATAGGCGTAGACCACGATCAGCGAGGTGAGCAGTATCAGCTTCGCCATGGCATCGAAGTGCCGCGCCGTGAAGTACTCCTCCAGGTGGAATGCCTTGCGCATGGGCACCAGCAGCGTGATCACCATGGCCAGCCCACTGAAGATGGCACCGGCCACGAAGTAGGGCGCGAAGATGGTGGTGTGCCACCCCGGCACAATAGACACGGCGAAGTCCCACGACACTACCGAATGGACCGACAGCACCAGGGGCGTGGCCAACGCCGCCAGGTAGAGGTACGCGCGCGTGAAGTGCTTCCACTCCCGGTCCGTACCCCGCCAGCCCAGCGAGAGCACGCCATACAGTCGCCGCCGCCAGCTCACCGTGGCCGCGTCGCGCGCCGCCGCCAGGTCCGGGACCATGCCGATGTAGAAGAAGGTGGCGCTGACGGTGAAGTACGTGCCCACGGCGAACACGTCCCAGAGCAGCGGGGAGCGGAAGTTGGGCCAGATCTGGCGCTGGTTGGGGTACGGCAGCAAGTAGTAGAAGACCCAGGGCCGGCCCAGGTGGATGATGGGAAAGAGCCCCGCCGTCATCACCGCGAAGACGGTCATGGCCTCGGAGGCCCGGTAGATGGACTGGCGCCAGCGTGCGCGGAACAGGTACAGGATGGCGGAAATGAGGGTGCCCGAGTGGGCGATCCCGACCCAGAAGACGAAGCTGGTGATGTAGACGCCCCAGCCCACCGGGTTCATGAGCCCGGACACGCCGATCCCCAGCACGATCTGCGTGGCCCAGGCAAAGGCGCCAAAGCCGAGGACGGCAAGCACGGCGGCCAGGAGGGTGAAGTACCCCCGCCCCGGCCGGCTCAGCATCTTCAGGACGTCCCGGTTCACCTCCTCGTAGGTGGTGATACCGGGGTGCGTCTCGGAGCGCGTTACCGCGGCCATTCTTGCCTTATCAGCCTGTCATCACCTTCTTCAGGTAGACGATGGCCGACTGCGTGTTCAGCTCTTCCAGCACGCGGTAGCCGCGGCCCGAAGCGGCCAGGCGCGCCACTCGCGACGCAGGATCCTTGACATTGCCGAAGACAATCGCCTCGCCCGGACACGTCTGGGCGCACGCGGGCACGATCTCGCCATCGCCTACACTGCGCCCCTCGAGCCGCGCCTGCTGCTCCCGCCCACGGATGCGCTGCACGCAGAACGTGCACTTCTCCATCACCCCTTTTTCCCGCACGGCCACGTCCGGGTTGAGCTGCCAGTCCAGCGGCGTGGGCCACTCCGCGCTGAAGAAATTGAAGTAGCGCACCTTGTACGGGCAGTTGTTGGCGCAGTAGCGGGTGCCCACGCAGCGGTTGTAGATCTGCGCGTTCAGCCCGTCCGGCGTGTGGTAGGCCGCGTACACCGGGCAGACCGGCTCGCAGGGAGCGTTGCCGCAGTGCTGGCAGAGCATGGGAAGGAAATCGGCGCCCCTGCCCGCGCCCGCGTCCTCCGGGAAGTAGCGCTCGATCCGGATCCAGGTGATGATGCGGCCGCGCGAGATCAGCTTCGGCCCCACCATCGCGATGTTGTTCTCGGCAGCGCACGCGGTCATGCAGGCGCTGCAGCCGATGCAGCGATCCAGGTCGATGGCCATGCCCCAACGCGGCACATCTTGGGCGTACTCGCCGTAATCCGTGTCCGGCGGCGGATAGTCGGCCGGGGCGCCGCCCACGACCAGTGGCCCGAACCCGCCCACCCCTTGCAGTTGCTCAACCACCACTTCCTGCGGGTGCGGCCGCCGCTCGCCCTGCCCGCCCGCTTTCGCTGGCGCACGCTGGCCGTGGGCCGCCTGCGCAGCCGCCGCGGCGGCCGCTGCCCCGCGCGCTCCCACTGCACGCGCCTCCTCCAGCGTCGTGGTATGCAGCACTTCGCGCCCTGCCTGCGTCTTGCTGCCGCCGGTCGAGGCCAGCTTCTGCCATTCGCCCGTGGCGCGCAGTGCAGCCCGCGTCTGGAACCAGACCAGCCCACCCGATGCCGCTTCCACGCGGGGGGCGAGCAGCCGCGCCGCGTTCACGCCTATGCCGTCGGCGTAGCGGCTCACTCCTTCGTGGCCCTGCCCGAGCTGGACGGCCACCACGTCCGGCCGAGTGCCGGGGTAGAGCCAGGCGGGCAACTGCGCGCGGCCGTGCGGCGTCTCCAGCTCGACCACGCTCCCGTCCTCCAGCCCCAGCCGCTCTGCCGTCTGCGGGTGCACCTCGACCCACGAGCCCCAACTGATCTTGCTGACCGGGTCGGGCAGCTCCTGCAGCCACGGCCGGTCTGCCAGACGCCCGTCATAGAAGCGGTGGGAGGGATAGACGACGAGGTAGTGCTGGGCACGCTCGCCGCCGTCGAACTCCGGCAGCTCGAGCCGCAAGCGGCTCAGCCCCGCGGCATCCAGCCGGACGGCCGGCTCGGCTACGTCCAGCACGACGACCCCCTTGGTCTGCACCTCGCGCCACCACTCCTCGAACGGGGCCGCCGCCCGTGCCCGGAGGTAAATGTCCTCGCGCCAGCGTTCCCGCAGGTAGTCGTAGTAGCTGTTGGCGGCTGTGGGCAGTGCTGCGCCTGCTCGGCGCGCCACCGACAGCAGCACGTCCCCGGCTTGCTTGGTCGCGAAGACCGGCGTCATCACCGGCTGGATCAGGGAATGGATACCGGTCCGGGGGGTGTAATCGCCCCAGCTCTCCAGGAAATGGTGGTCCGGCAGCAGCAGCTTCGCGTGACGGCTGGTCTCGTCCAGCATGCTGGAGAACGAGGCCACGAACGGCACCTGCTCGAGCGCGGCGCCCAGCTCCGCGCCCCCGGGCACGCTGTACACCGGGTTGGGCCCGTAGACCAGCAGCGCACCGACCGCGCCGGCATCCAGGCTGGAGAAGAGTTGCTGCAGCTCCTGATAGCTGCCTGCCCCGCCGCCCGCCTCGGCGCGGCTGAATGTGAGCGTCCGGCCTACGTTCCCGGCCACCCAGTTCAGCAGTGCCACGGCTGCCGCCACGGTCGTGGCCGCGCCGTGGCTCGAGGCCACACCTGGACCGACGGCCAGCGAGCGGCCGCCGTTCGCGAATTCCCGCGCCAGCTCGCGCAGACGAACCGGCTCGATCTCCGCCTGCTCCGCCGCCCGCTCGAGGTCTATGCCCTGAAGAAAAGCCGCCGCTCCGCCGGCCTCGCCCCGCCGCTCCTCCACGATCGCCCGCGCCATGGCCAGCGCCACCAGGTGCTCCGTGCCGGGGCGCACAGGAAGCCATTCATCCGCGTTCAGATCGGTCAGCGACCGGTGCGGCGTGACCGAGATCAGGCGGCCGCGCCTCCCCTCCGAGTAGGCATGCCCGCGCACGAAGCTGTGGGCATAGTCCACGGGCGAGAGCCAGGTCTCGAGAAAGTCCGCACCGAAAGTGACCACCACTTCCGCAGCCGCGAAGTCATGCACCGGCACCACATCCAGCCCGAAGAGCAGCCGGTTCGCCGCCCTGAGCGGCTCCCGCGCGAAGGTGTCGAAGCGCACGCGCTCGACACCCAGTGCAGCGCACCACTCGTCCAGCAGCCGGTCCAGCGAGCCGGTGAAGGTGTGCGTCAGGAACACCTTCCGCCCCCGCGCCTCGGCCAGCGCGGCGGCCAGCCGTTGCTCCGCCTCGGCCCACCCCAGCTTCTCCCACCCCCCGGCACCGCCCCGCGCCAGCGCCTGCGGCACGCGATCAGGGTTGTATAGCCCGTGCAGCGACGCCTGACCCCGCGGGCAGAGCCGGCCGTGCGAGATCGGCGAAAGGGAGCTGCCCTCCGCCTTGACCGCCCGCCCCTCCCGCGTACGAATGTCCATGCCGCACCCCGCCGGACACTCGCGGCAGGTCGTGCGGTACCAGGTCGCCACGCCCGGCACGATCTCCTCCGCCGGCACCACGTACGGCAGCAGCCGCTCCGCCCCCTCCGTCGAGCAGCCGAGCAGGCTGGCGCCGGCGCCAGCGACGCCCAGCACCTTCAGGAACTCCCGCCGCTCCATGCCCTCAGTCATGGCCTATCCCCACCTCCTATCACCGACCCCCAACACCCTTAGTAGTGACACACAAAGCAATCCGTCCGCGCCTGCCGTTTGCGGTGGCAGTCAATGCACCAGCCCATGCGCAGCGAGGCAACCTGCTCGATCTCCTTCATGGTCTCGACCGGGCCATGGCAGTCCTGACACAGCACCCCAGCGTTCACGTGCATCATGTGCGGGAAATGGACGTGGTCCGGCAGGTCGTGGATGCGGACCCAGGGGATGGGCTTCTTTTGCCGCCAGTACGCGATGAGCTTTCTGACTTCCGGCTTGTCCGCCGCGATCATGGGCACGCCGCCGGGGAGGTGGCACCCCGCGCACGCCTGGACGGCCGGAATGCCGGCGGCCGGGGAGCGGTCCGCCGTGTAGTGGCAGTACATGCAGGGGATCTGGTTGGTGCCGGCGTGAAGGTCGTGCGGGAAGGCAATGGGCTGCTCCGCCCGGCGGCCGAATGGCCAGATACCGGCCGCCACGATCCCCGTACCCGCCAATGCCACCGCGCCGGCAATCCCCAGCCCGAACCACCTGACCCGTGTCATCGCCTTCCTGGCTGGCTGTCGACGCCCACTTCATGTGCTGCGCGGCTTGCCTCGGCTATGCGGGCGGCCAGCATACACGCCCGCCCCCCACCCCGCAAGGCCTTGGACCCAACGTGCTCCAGAGGAACAGTCCTCGCGCCGAACAGGAACTCGGGCTCGGGCTCCGCTCCTCTGGGCTCGGGCTCGGAACAGAACGCGACGCGTAATTCCCGAGCCCAGGCGGCAGCGCCGCCGGAGCCCAGCGCCGCAGGCGCGGAGCCCAGGCGCGCAGCGCCGGAGCCCGAGCCCGAGTCCCGGGGGTGGAGTTCCAGGGGTTCAGGGCAGGATCGTCGTCACTACCAGCCGGTGGTCCGACGCGGTGTGCGGCAGCACAGCCGCGTGGCTGGCGGCTGCGCCCCGTATCCAGATCCAGTCGATCCGCTGCCGCGGTTCGCCCGCCGGCGCCGTGGCTGCGGGCGCCACGCCGGCCAGCTCAAAGGCGTCGCGGAATCCCGCAGCTCGCAGCCGCTCGACCACCTCGCTGCCGGGGCCGGCGTTCAGGTCGCCCGCGAAGACCGATGCACCGTCGCGCTCGACGAAGCGGAGCACGCCCGCGACCTGTGCCCGCTGTTCCTCGGACGTAAGCCCGAAATGGGTGCCGAACACCAGCAGCCTGGCGCCCCCGAGATCCAGCTCGAGACGCCATACCTGCTTCCGGTCCGCCTCGCGCGGCGGGAGCAGGCGGGATTCGAAGCCCCTGGGCGCCACGCGCGTGAGCGCTGCGTCGCCCAGCAAGCGGTTGATGGTGGGCGCGAAAAAGGACTGCATCCCCAGCCGCCAGCCCAGCCAGAGCGAGAGGTCAGTGCCGTACGCCATGGGCAGCCCCGCCCCGACTTCCTGCAGCACCACGACGTCCGCGCCGCTGGCCTCGACTGCCCGGGCCAGCGCCTCCGGACCGTAGCGCCAGTCTCCATCAAAGCCGTAATGCACATTGTAGGTGGCCACGCGCACGCCTGGCGCATTGCCGCTGCCTGGTGGCGCGGCGGGCCGCCCCAGGAGCAGGACCAGGAGCAGCGCCGTGGCTGCCGGGATCATCAGCAAGGCCGCAGCGGCCGGCCCGCCGCGCAGCGGCGGGGAGGGTGCCGGCCGCGGAATCACCAGCACGCTCGCCACCAGGGCCATGCCGGCGCCGAGCAGGAGCGCGGGCGCCCAGCCCTGTAAGGCCGGCCAGGTGAAGGCATAGAAGAAGGTGAAGCCGTACAGCACCTGAAGGGTGAGGAACAGCAGCAGCGCGGTGATCACTGTCCAGCCCCCGCGCCGGCCGCTCGCCGGCGCCAGGGCGCGGCCCAGCAGCAGGAGGGCCGCGGCATGGCCGCTGGCCATGAGCAGAGCCGGTCCCCAGCCGTCCGCGGCCCAGGGCACGAGCACGCCCGCCGTGGCCAGTCCCGCCAGGGTGACAGCAGCGGGTCGGTGCCGCCCCATTGGTCCACGGCCCAGCCACAACATGGCCACCGCAGCCGCGCCGGCCACGATCAGCAGCGCGGCCGCAGCCCGGTAAGGGACGCCGGTCCAGCGGGCGGCCACCACGGGCGAGGCGAGCGCCGCAGTCTCCAGGAAGAGGATCAGTCCCAGGGCAATGGCGCCGCGGAGCCGCAAGCCCCCCGCCCGCCGTTCCAGAGAGGATCCCCCGTCTTCCTCCCGCTCGGGCCGTCCCAGCCACGCCCAGAGGGCGGCCACGGCTGCCAGGCTCAGCAACACCGGCAGCGGTGCCCACGCCGGCTGCAGGCTCAGGTCGTAACTCCAACCTGCCAGCCCCAGGAGCTGGTCCACCACTACGGCCAGGGCCGCGGCCGCGGCCAGCCGGCGCGGCTCGAGGTGCCCCACCGCCGCCGCCAGGAACAGCGTGGCACACCCCACGCCCAGCGCGGAGCCAGCCAGCCGCGCCGGAAATGCGGGGTGCGAGAGTACCGCGCGGGCCAGCGCGGCTCCGGCCACGGCCCAGGTCAGCCTCCTCTGCCGCGGCCAATTCCGGAACACCGGCAGGAGCGGAGCGCCCAGCACTGCCAGGGGCAGCACTGCGCCCAGCAGCGCGACCGGCCGGAGGCTGGGGAAGACCGCGCCATAAACCAGGGCGAAAAGCACAGAAAAGAAAACGCGCTGCGCTTCCAGGAAGAAGAGCAGCACGAGGGCGGTCAGGACGAGGGACAGCCGGGCGCGCATGGCCAGCTATGTTAGTGCGGGGCGACGGGGGGGAGAAAGGGGGAAGGAGCAGGGGAGGGCGAGGACTGCCGCGGCAGCGGCGATGGCTAGCGCTTTACCGTCGCCGCCTCCGCTTCGACCAGCGGGCGGCGCAGCGACGCCTCCGTCGACTCCGCCGGCAGCACCGCCGGGAGCTGGATCGTGAAGCACGAACCCTCGCCATAGTTGCTCTCGACGGAAATCGCGCCGCCCAGCAGCGTGAGCAGCTTCCCTGCCCGCCTGGGGCGAAGACAGAGCCGTGCACATCACCGTAAGCGACAACGGCATCGGCATCCCGCCGGACCAGCTTCCGCACATCTTCGAGAAGTACTACCAGGTCGGGCGCGGGTCGCGGGCGCCGGCCTCGGCCTGCACATCGCACGCGAGGTCGTTGAGGCGCACGGCGGACGGATCACTGCGGAAAGCCAGCCCGGCCGGGGCACGAGCTTTCACATCGTGCTCCCCGTGCAACACGTCGCGCCGCCCGCAGGCGCGCACGCTTGACGCAGAGGGCTAGCCCCAGCCCCAGCCCTCCAACCCTCCAACCCTCGCACCAGGGTTGACCCGGCCGAGCACCGGGATTAACTTCAACCCGAGTTGGTGCATTCGTTTACGGGAATCATTCCCCTCCTGCGGGATGCCCCTGCGTTTTGGGGTGTAGCTCAATGGGCAGAGCGGCCGGCTGTTAACCGGCAGGTTGCAGGTTCGAGCCCTGCCGCCCCAGTCGGCTGAGAGTCTTGCGCGCGAGGCGGCGCCTCCCGGCAGGGCTCTTTTTTTCTTTTTCAAGACTCACATACGATTCTTGCAACCCGGACTCCACCATCCGTAGATCCGTTCCACGCAGGAGGTCTCCGTATGTGGCTTCTCTCCTTCCTCTCCAGCCCCCGCCTCGCCGACGCAGACGCCGAGCTACGTGCGGAACTGCGCGAGTTCGCCTACGACGGCCTCGTCCAGCTTGCCATCGACCTGGAGGGCAAGACGGTCAAGCACGGCACCTGGGATGGCTGTGTGCTGAGCTATCGCCGGGGGTATGCCGGCTCCGTCGACTGCGACCGGAACGGACGTCGGGGCAACGCGTTCACCCGCTTCTGGGACGCCGAACGCATGGACGAGCCGCACATCCTGAAGTTCGTGCGTGAGGAGCTCGTCGCCCGGGGCGGCGGCGTCCCGGCGCGTCCGCTGCCGGTGCGGGATCCCGAGCCCGTGGCCTGAACGCGACCTCCCGCCACTTGGGAGGGCTAGCTGCGGCCTTGTGCCTGCGCCAGTTCCGTGCACAGGCGGCGCACGCGCTCTCGAATCTCGTCGCGCACTTCGCGGAAGACACGCGTCACCTCCTCATCGCCGCCCTCCGCCCGCGCCGGATCCCGCAGCGGCCAGAAGCGGCGCTCGACTTCCCTGGGTAACACGGGGCAGCGCTCTGCGGCGTCGCCGCAGAGGGTCACGACCATATCCACATCGGCCAGCGCCAGGTGCTCCAGTCCCTTCGACCACTGGCCGCTGATGTCAATGCCCTCCTCCCTCATCACCGCGGCGGCGCGTGGATTCACGCCCGCCGGCTCCACACCGGCACTGTGGACCTGGACACCCGGGGGGGCGAAGTGGCGGGCAAAGCCTTCCGCCATCTGGGAGCGTGCGGAGTTGCCGGTGCAGAGGAAGAGGAGGTTCATCCCTTCAGCCCACCCCTCTCGCCCCGCCACCGCTCCACTTCCAACACAGCGACGGGGAGACGCGGCGCCGCGGCGAAACGACTGCCCTCGGAGCAGCCTCCTGCGCTGTCGCTGTGTCGCCGTGTCCCCGGCTCGGGTAGTGGGCAGCGGGGGCGGCTAGGGCGCCGCGCCGAGGGTGGCCTGCGGCCGCAGCCAGGCGAGGATGCTGGCACGGCCGGCGCGGGCGTAGACGTGATACGGGTAAGTGTGGCAATCTGGAGTGTTGGTGCCCCGGACGCACCCGTTGTAGCGAAGCAGCGCCCGCTCCACGTCCTGGCCCTCGGCCCGGAAGTAGTTGGCAAAGATGCTCGCGCCGTGGCAGATGTTGGGTTCCACCTCATCGAGAC
>JACQVE010000108.1 GCA_016209965.1 Gemmatimonadota bacterium
ATGGCTGCCGCGCGTTCAGTCTGCGCCGCGGCAGCTCTCACAATGCCCGAGCAGCTCGAGACGATACCCCTCGACGGCAAAGCCGGGAACCGGGCCGAGGCGGCCCAGGACGGCGGCGTCCAGCCGGCCGGGCACATCCAGTACTGCGCCGCACTGCAGGCAGCGCGCGTGCGGGTGAGGGTCGGTGCGCCCGTCGTAGCGGGCTGAGCCGTCGCCGTAGGTCAGCTTGATGGCCAGTCCGCAGCCAACCAACGTTTCCAGGGACTTGTAGACCGTGGCCAGCGAGATGTCGGGAATATCGCAGCGGACGGCGGTAAAGACGTCGTCCGCCGTGGGGTGGCAGGTCGTGCCCAGCAGGAAGCGGTAGACAGCCGCCCGCTGGTCGGTGAACCGCTGGCCGTTCGACTCCAGGGCTTCCCGCAGCATGAGGTCCGGACCACCCGCGATCTCGCGGGCGAGCGCCGCACGGGCCATTCCGGCCGCCATCCGCTCTCCTTCTCGAGTGGCCTCGTGGCGAGGCGAAAATCCCACTAAGATTACCGGGGCGCTGCGGAGTTGTCAACATAACATCGCGGCCCTTACCCGTTCATCCTTGCTGTCGCAGATTGACACGCGAAAAGCCGCCGACGGAGGAGAGCCTGTCCGCCCACGCCCCTGTCCTGGCACTGGTGGCCGACCTGATCTTCGCCTCTCGAATCCGTGGCGCCGCAGCGGCGGCCAGTACGGAAGCGTGTGTTTCCAGCCGCGCAGAAGAGGTGCTCGCATGGGCGCGCGCGGCTGCTCCCCGCCTGGTGCTGGTGGACCTGAATGCTGCAGCCGCCGACCCGCCCGCGCTGATCGCGCGACTGAAGGAGTCGGGCGCAGCGGAGCTGCGTGTCGTAGCCTTCGCCTCCCATACGGACAAGAGCGCCATCGAGGCCGCTCGCCGCGCCGGCGCGGACCGCGTGCTGGCCCGCTCCGCCTTCCTCCAGGCACTGCCCAAGCTGCTGGCCGAGGCCCGCGGCCATGGCGAAGCCCGGCCAGGCGAGGAATGAGACAGCGCCCCGGCGGGTGAGCCGCCGGGGCGCCGTCCCCGTCCCGTCTCTGTGCTGCAGCCACCTGTTCGGGGGTGTACTACGCCGCGTCCGCTTCTTCCTTCAGCTTGCAGTCGATGCAGTAGCGCGCATGGGGCAGCGCATCCAGCCGCTCGAAATCGATGGGCTTGCCGCAGCTATGGCACACGCCGAAGGTCGCCGGGTCGCGGTACATGCGCCGCAACGCTTCTTCCAGGCGGTAAAGATAGCGCCCCTCTTTACTGGCAAAGAGCAGCATCTTTTCCCGCTCCATGGCGTCGGTGCCCAGGTCGGCAATATGGTCCGAATAAGAATACAGGTCGGAGTCGGCCTGCTCCGCCGACATCTTGGCCAGACTGTCGAACTGCCCCAGCGAGCGGAGCGCTCGCTCCCGCTCGCGCAGCAAGCGCTGCTGGAGATGATCGATCTGTTTCTTGGTCAGCTTCCTGGCCATCCTCGGCTCCTTCGCTGCAACCCTGGCAATCCGCACCGGCAGGGCCGGGATGAGACCACCGGACGCGGATGGCAGCGCGTTCGGCGTTTCTGCGGAAAGCGGTAAGCTAGTGGAAGCAAGGAGTGAAAACAAGCGGCCAGGCTACCAACGGCGGGCCAGGCCGACACCGGCGAAGTAGTCGGGCCGGGCGCCGTTGAGCCCGATTCCAGCGCGGGCATCAAGCTGCAGATCGGGGGAAAGCAGCCAGGTGAATCCGCCGTTCAGGCAGGCCATCTCGGAGCCGTCGGGGCCGTCCGGTGCGAAGCCGAACACTTCCAGATAGGAGCCCAGGCGCGGCGCGACTGCGTAGCCCAGGGACAGGCTGCCCGATAGCTGGTGGAAGCGGCGGCCGGCGTCACTGGCGTAGGCGTAGTTCAGGTTGGAGGACAGCCCCAGGCGGTCGGAGAGCTCGAAGCCCAGGGCCAGCTTGGCCTCAGGCTGTAAGTTCTCTTCCCGGAGTGCGCTGGACCCGGTGGGTACGGCCAGTGCGGCCAGCACGGCCACACCGGGGCCGAACACGCCGGCTTCCGGCCGGGCCTCGGCGAGGCGTAGCTTCATCCCCAGCGACGCGTCCTCCCGCCCCGCAGCGTCGCCTCCCGGGCCGCGCGTCCAGACGAACGAGTTGAGCCCGAGACGCAGCTCGAGCCGCTCCGCCGCGGGAATGCGCAGCAGGATCTCGCCCAGGGCGTGCTCTTCCTGGGCGCCCGTGCGCGTGAACGTATACCCGGCTTCGGCCTGCAGCCGGCCGCGCGGCACCACGGCCACACTTTCCGTGAAGTCGGGCCGGTCCGTGACCAACGG
>JACQVE010000109.1 GCA_016209965.1 Gemmatimonadota bacterium
CTGGCAGTCAGCCCGAGGGAGCGATTCGAGGAGCGGCGGCGTCGATCGACGAAGGTCGCAGCCGTCGCGGCCTAATCGGAGCAGCCGGCTGACCGCGAGCCACGCAAAACGAACGTACTCTTGGCGGTCGGCGCGGTCAAGCATTTCGTCGTGGGCCTCGTGCGCCTCGTGTGCCCGGGGGCTGGGAGGCCGCAAAAGCCGCGGCCTAACCTAACCCAAAGACTCGGGCACGCCCGGGCGATCCCCCAGGAGTTTACGCCCACGGCAGGATGGCGGCTCGGCGCCGCCGGCCGGCCCCTCGGCCCCGACCACCCATGGCGGCGCTTCCCCCTCCGGATCGGGAGGGGACGCTTCCTCCCACACCATCCCACCCCGGTCGTGGCCTCCGCGCCTGATCCGGCCCGACACCAACGGGAAGCGGAGCGCGGCATCTACATCAACCTGAACGCCGGGGGGTAGGGCCTTTCTACTTCACTCAACCCTGGGGCTTTTCTATTTCACTGGCACAAACTGGCCCGGAAGCCCGGAAGCTGGTCACGTCCTGCCCGCCATCGCCATCCGACCGATTGCCCAGGCTCACACCGCTGTCTTCGCCGCCCGATCTGCCTCTTTGCCGGCGCGCCTAGCGACCCCCGAGGCGCGCCAGCCTGCGCTCCGGCTGGCGCACCAGCGGCTGGAGCTCGGCATCCGCATCTCGCCACAGGCCAATGAATCGGGCGTAGTGGAGGGCGGCCTGCCGGAGCTCGCCCGTGCGGGCGTAGACCTCGGCGCGGCGCAGGTGGGACGGGGCAAGATACGCCAGCTCGTATTCGCCGCTCTCCGGGAAGGTCGCGTACCAGCGCAGCGCCTCCTCCTCGCGGCCGAGTTCGCGCAGCAGCTCCGCGCGCAGCCAGCGCTCGTGCGCCCGGGGGTGGTGCGGAAGGCCCGAGTGAGGGAGCTGGCCGAAGAGCGGCGGCTCGCCCAGAGCCTCGAGCGCCTCGCGCGGCCTGCCCTGCGCTCGGGCCAGCTCGGCGCGCAGCAGTCGGGCGAACGCGGCGGCGGTCGCCCGATCGGCCGGTGTCACCTCCGAGGAATGCTCCAGGGCCTCGAGCTGCTGCACGGCGGTGGCCAGGTGGCCGAGGCGGAGCGAGAGAAGTCCGCGCGCGTACCGGCGAGCGAGGGGCCGCATGCGGTCGGTCTCGCTTGCGGCAGGCAGGAAGCGTTCGAGCGAGGCCCGCAGGCTTTCCGGGCGCGCGTCCGGCACGCTGAGGAACGGGAGCGCGGCCATGGCGGCCCGGTACTCGAGGGCGAAGGCGGGATTCGCCGCCGCGGCGGTGTCGCGTCCGCGGCGCGCAGGCGGCCGCGGGCAAACTGGAAATGCGCCAGGAGGATCCAATCGTAGGCCGGCCTGGAGACGAGCGGAGATGAGAGAGGCAGCCGAAGGTTCGGCAAGGTGGAACGCACCAGATACTCGAGCTCGGCGAGGTCGTTCGAGGTCTGCGCGATGCGGAAGATGACGGGCTTAAGCACGTCGCCGGAGCCGAACCGCTCGACGACCGTATCGCTTCTCCTTGAGGCCTGGGCCGCGAAGCTTACGCGCGAGCCGTTAGACCTCATGGATGGCTCATTGACGGTTGTGCCCGGTCTGGCTAGATTCTGGCCAGAATGCGCCACGACATTCTCCTGTCCCCGAACGCCGTGGTCGAGCTCCGCGCACTTCCGGCGTTCGTTCGGGCGCAGGTGCGGGATGGCATGGAGCGGCATCTCCGTCACCAACCGACGAAGGTCAGCAAGAGCCGGATCAAGCGGCTGCGGGGCCTGAGTCGACCCCAGTACCGGCTGCGAGTCGGAGAGGTTCGGGTTTTCTATGACGTCAGGGAAGGCACGGTCGAAGTCCTCGCCATCGTCAGCAAGGCCGAGGCGGAAGGATGGCTTGAGCAGGAGGGGGTCCCGAGTGAGGGAAGTCCCGGTCGCTGAGATCAAGGACGACTTCTCACGTTACCTGCGCCTGGCGACCGAAGAAGAGATTCTGATCACGCGCCATGGACAGCCGGCGGGTGTCCTGATCGGGTTCGCTTCGGAGGACGATTGGTTCGAGTACCGGCTCGAACATGACCCCGAGTTCCTGCGGCGCGTGGCTCAGGCGCGCGCCGCGTTGCGCCGGGGCGAGGGCGTACGACTAGAGGATCTCCGAATCTAGCCTGCGGTCTAACCCGCGGCTGGAGCTGTCGGCCGCGGTCCATGGGAATGCTGTTCTTGAAACCACGGTTACCGCGGCCGCAGCTCAGCCGCGAGACGTTAGGCGGCGCGGAGATTTCGATGAAAGGCAAACCTTGCGAAATCTGGAACCAGTCGGAAGCACCGCGGAAACAGCCCGTTGCTCCAATACCTTAGGCAGACTCGACAGGATCTCGACATGACTTTCAAACCTGCGCTCTGGTACCCGATCGCCGTCGTGCTGAGCGTCGTCAATTTGGTTGCAGTAGGCTTCGCGGCTGGCTCAGCCGAGCCGTGGCATGCCTCGGTTCACGCCGGGCTCGCGTTGGCGTTCGGGTTATGGGCCCAGCGCCTGCGGCAGGGCCCCGGCGGGAGCGAGCGCCATGCTCGGCTCGAAGTACTCGAAGCCGAGGTGAGCGACCTGCGGCGGGAGCTGAGCCAGACGCAGGAGGGCCTGGACTTCGCCGAACGGCTGCTGGCGCAGCGACCGGAATCACACCGAGTGGAGCCGCAGCGCTAGGAGATTCTTGCCGCGCGGAGCCGCGGCAAAATCTGGTGTTGAACGCAATGCGCCGGTGAAGGGCGCGACGAGCCCTCCCCTTGGACTTTCAATCAGAGCGAAGTGGATCGCCTGCGTTCAGGGAAAGGCGAGCCATGCCAGCGGATGAGGCGAGACGGTGATTCAATGACGGCGGTCGCCTCATCCGCACGGTGTTTCTGGACGTGAAGTGGAGTGGCGGACGGGTGCCGTACGCAGCCGAGCTGAGCGACGGAGCCATTGACGCAGCCGCAGGGTGGACTTGCGAGAGAGCGGAGCGGGGCTGCTTCCTCACAGTGGTGCTCGCGCTCGCCGGAGGCGTTCGACCAGATACAGCTGACCCCGCTGGCAGGCGGGACAGCGTGGCGTTGAGGTGATCGCCAGAGTGATCGCGAGGGGCGCGCTCGCGTTGGAGAGGGCGCCCTCGGCTGAGTCTGTCTCGCGCTCGTTGGTCTCAGACAGGGTGGACCGCGAAGGACTTGGAGGTGGCCGAGCCCTGACGCCTAACGGCATGCCGCCGACGGCGCTGCGCGCCGCACCTGAAGCGCAGGGCGTTGGGCGGATCACAGATCGTCGGCAGGGCTGGCTTGACGGCGCCCCCGGTGGAGCGTAGCCTCCAGGCTAGGGAGTATATTGAACGCGGTCGATTCTCGGGAAAATCCCTCGCGCACAACGCTTTTCCCCGGTAAGGAGGTGCCCGTGGCCGGGCACAGCAAGTGGGCTCAGATCAAGCGCAAGAAGGCGGCCAACGATGCCCGGCGCGGCCAGGCGTTCACCAAGCTGATCCGCGAGATTGCGGTGGCCGCGCGCGAGGCGGGCGGCGATCCCAACTTCAACCCGCGGCTGCGGCTGGCCGTGGACACGGCTCGTGCGGCCAACATGCCCAACGAGAACATCGAGCGCGCCATCAAGCGGGGCACAGGTGAGCTGGCCGGCGCGCACTTCGAGGAGGTGACGTACGAGGGGTATGGCCCCGGCGGCGTCGCCCTGTATATCCAGGCCTTGACGGACAACCTGAAGCGCACGGTCGCGGACATCCGGCATATCCTGGAGAAGCACGGCGGCAACCTGGGGCAGAGCGGCTCGGTGGCCTGGCAGTTCGACCGCAAGGGTCAGATCTACCTCGATGCCATGCGCTACGAGGAGGACGCCGCGCTGGAGGCGGCGCTGGATGCCGGGGCCGAGGACCTGCAGCGTGAAGACGAGGCGTACATCGTGACCACAGACGTGGCCAGCTTCCATGCCGTGCAGGAGGCGCTGCGCCGGCGCGGCATCCAGGTCGAGCAGGCCGAGCTGGCCATGGTGCCGCGCGCGGCCGTGCACGTGGAGGGCGCGGAAGCGCAGCGGCTGCTCAAGCTGCTGGAAGCGCTCGAGGACGCGGACGACGTGCAGAAGGTGTACTCGAACCTGGATGTGGACGAGGCGACGCTGGCCGAGGTCGCCTCTTGACCGTCCTGGGCATTGACCCGGGCACCGCAGCCACAGGCTACGGCGTCGTCGCACACGGTGGCGATGGCGCCGTTTCCTTGCTCGAGTGCGGCGTGGTGCGCGCCGACCCGGCCGCGCCGCTGGCGCAGCGGCTGCGCGAGATCTATGAGGGCGTGGGTGAGGTGCTCGAGCGCCATGCCCCGGACCAGGTAGCGGTCGAGAGCGTGTTCTACGCGCGCAATGTGCGCACGGCTGTGGTGCTGGCGCACGTGCGTGGCACCGTGCTGCTGGTTGCCGCGCTGCGCGGGTTGCCGGTGGCGGAGTACGCGCCCGCGGAGATCAAGAGTGCTGTAGCCGGCAGCGGGCGTGCCACCAAGGAGCAGGTCCAGTACATGCTGCAGCGACTGCTGCGGCTCAAGACGCCGCCCGCCCCGGCGGACGCCGCCGATGGCATCGCCGTCGCCCTCTGCCACTGCTACAGCGGCGGTCCGCGTCTCGCGGCGCTGCGGCTGCCGGCCCAAGGCGCATGATCAGCCGGGTGCGGGGCACGCTGCTGCGCCGGCAGCTCGAGGCCATCGAGGTGCTCACGGCGGGCGGCGTCGCCTACCAGATCGAGATCCCCCATACAGTGTTCGAGCGGCTGCCGCGCGAGGGCGCGGAAATCGAGTTGCGCACCTACCAGGTGGTGCGCGAGGACGCGGTCGCCCTCTACGGCTTCCTGGACGAGCAGGAGCGCTCCATCTTCACCCGCCTGCTGGCCGCCTCGGGCGTCGGGCCGCGCCTCGCGCTCAGCATGCTCTCGACCCTCTCACCCGAGCGGCTCGTGCGGGCCATCACCGAGCGGGACACGGCGCTGCTCCGGCAGGTGCCGGGCGTGGGCCGGAAGACGGCGGAGCGGCTGATCCTCGAGCTGGCGGACAAGCTGGATGACCTGGCCGTGGCAGCGGCCGGGCCGCGGCCGGAAGGGCGGGGCGCTGAGGAGGCGATCGGTGCCTTGATCGCGCTGGGCTACTCGCCCGCCGCCGCGACCACGGCGGTGCGCCGCGCCATTGACGAGAAGGGCGCGCTGGACGGAGTCGCCCTGATCAGGCACGCGCTGGCAACGGTAGGAGGGGCGACGTGAGCCGTGGGAACATCCGGCGGATTTGGACCTGGTCGTGCGCCCTCGCATTCTGGGTGGCGCTGCCCGGGTGCAGCACCAAGGAGGTGAACGGCCCCGATGCGGCTGCGGGCGTGGTTCGGCTGGACGCGCCTCGCGGACTGCGCCAGACTGTGCGCATCGCCCCGGCGCAGCCGGCCACGGGCGATACCCTGCAGGTTGCCTCCGTGGTCGTGAACGGCGGGAGCGCGGCCGTAGCCGTCGAGTCCCGC
>JACQVE010000110.1 GCA_016209965.1 Gemmatimonadota bacterium
CGCCCCACCCGAGCCCCAAGCCCTGCCCGATCCCGATCCCGACCCCGATCCCGTACCCGCGCCCCTCACCTCCTACCTCCCGCCCGACGGGGAGACACGGAGAGTGGGGCACACGGAGATGGCGCCTCAAACACCGTCGGGAGCCCAAAGCGCTCGCGAACATCACCCCGTCTCCCCATCCCCCCGTCACCCCATCTCTCCAGCACGCCGCGTCCCAACTTCGGGCGCAGCCGAAACCGCCCGCGCCATTGCGGCAACCAGCTCCCGGAACCGCTCCCCCCGCTCCTCGTAGTTCCGGAACATGTCGTAGCTCGCGCACGCGGGAGACAGCAGCACGGCATCCCCCGCACGCGCCAGCGCTCGCGCGCGCGCGATTACATCACCGAACCCGCCCACCACCCGCTCCACCGCCACCCGCCCGCCCAGGTCCGCCACAACCAGCTCCGCCGATTCACCGTACGCCAGCACCGCCCGCACCCGACCCTCTAATCCCGCCACCACCCCCGTATACGGCTCCCCTTTGTGCCGCCCACCCAGCAGCAACACCGTCGGCCGCGTCATGCTCTCCAGCGCCACCCGCGTCGAGGCCACATTCGTTGCCTTCGAGTCGTTCACCCACCACACACCATCCACCTCCCCCACCGGCTCCAGCCGATGCGCTAGCGGCGGGAAACTCGCCAGCCCCCGCCGCACCGCCTCCACCTCCGCCCCCGCCAGCAGCGCCGCCAGCGCCGCCGCCAGCGCATTGGCCCGATTATGCTCCCCGAGCAGCAAGAGCTCCCCCGCCCCCAGCAGCGGGAGCACGTCCTGCTCCGCGCGCACTGCCAGCACCCCGTGCTCCGTGACCCAGGCCCCGTGCTCCGCAGGGGAGGGGGTGCTCCGGACGCGGAAGAGGTAGCGGGAGCCGGGGGTCTGGCCTGCCAGGGCCAGCACGGCCGAGTCCTCGCCATTCAGCACCCAGCGGCTCTGGGAGGTGGCGTTTTCGAACAGGCGCGCCTTATCCGCGTAGTAGGCCTGGACCGAGGGGTAGCGGTCGAGGTGGTCGGGCGCGAGGTTGGTGACCACGCCGATGCGCGGCGCAAAGGTCTCGATGTCGGCGAGCTGGAAGGAGCTGGCCTCGGCCACGACCCAGTCGGGCGGCGGCTGGCGGCGTGCCACCTCGGAGAGCGCCAGGCCGATGTTGCCGGCCGCGGGCGCATCGAGTCCAGCCGTGCGCAGCAGGTGTGCGGCCAGCGCGGTGGTCGTGCTCTTGCCGTTGGTCCCGGTCACGGCGATGACTGGGGCGCGCAGGTATTGGAACGCGAATTCGAGCTCCGAGATGCGGGGCAGCCCCCGGAGCAGCGGCTCGCGGAGCACGAGTGCATCCGGTGGGATGCCGGGGCTCACGACCAGCAGGTCGCAGCGGGCGAGCGCTGGCACGCTGTGCGCTCCCACCTCCGCCTCGCCTCCGGCCCGGCGCACGGCTTCGGCGGCTTCGCGCAGCGTCGCCTCCTCGCCGCTGTCCGAGGCGAACACCTGGTGGCCGCGGGCCAGGGCCAGCTCGGCTGCCGCCCGGCCGCTGCGGGCGAGGCCCAGGATGCCGATGCGCCGCCGTGCTTCCATGCTGCCTCAGCGTACCTTGAGCGTGCTGAACGCGATGAGTGCGAACAGGATCCCCAGGATCCAGAACCGGATGATGATCTTGCTCTCCTGCCAGCCGCCGTGCTCGAAGTGGTGGTGCAGCGGCGCCATGCGGAAGATGCGCATGCCCTGGCCGTAGCGCCGGGTGGTATACTTGAAGTAGCCGACCTGCAGGATCACCGAGAGCGCTTCCAGCACGAAGACGCCGCCCACGATCACGAGCAGGAACTCGGACTTGAGCAGCATGGCGGTGGCGCCGATCGCGCCGCCCAGTGCCAGCGAGCCGGTATCGCCCATGAAGACTTCGGCGGGGTGCGCATTGTACCAGAGGAAGCCCAGGCTGGCGCCCGCCAGTGCCACGCAGAAGATGGCCAGCTCTCCGGAGCCGGGCAGGTAGAACAGCCCCAGGTAGTCCGAGGTGTCCACCCGTCCGATCAGGTAGGCAAAGACGCCGAAGGTGCCCGCCGCGATGGCGCACAGCCCGGCCGCCAAACCATCCAGCCCGTCGCTCAGGTTCACCGCGTTCGAGGTCCCCGCCAGCACGATCATGACCCAGGGAATGAACAGCGGCCGCCAGATCTCGAGGTGGTAGTCGGCCAGGAAGGGCACACTGCTCCAGTGCGCCGGGATCGGGCTGATGGGCGAGAGCAGCAGCACGGACCCGACCACGAGGCCGAGCACGCCCTGCCCGATCAGCTTGTAGCGGCCCACGAGCCCCTCGGTGCGCCGGCGCACCACCTTCAGGTAATCGTCCAGGAACCCCAGTATCCCGAGCCAGAGAAGCGTGAGCAGCACGAGCAGCGTGTACGGGTTCGTCAGCTCCGCCCACAGCAGCGTGGCCGTCGCGGCGGCGATCAGGATCAGCACGCCGCCCATGGTGGGTGTGCCCGCCTTGATCAGGTGGCGCTCCGGCCCTTCCGCCCGCACCACCTGCCCCAAGCGCAGCGAGCGCAGCCAGCGGATCACAAGCGGGCCCAGCAGGAACGAGAGCACCAGCGCCGTGACCATGGCTCCCGCCGCGCGGAAGGTGATGTAGCGGAACAGATTGAAGACGATGTGCTGATCCGACAGCGGCGTCAGCAAATGGTAGAGCACCGTTCAGCCTCCGCTCGCGGAGGCACCCTGGCCCCCCCGGGAAACTCCAGACGCCCCCGCACCTGCGCTGCCCCAATCCGCCTCGAAGCGCGGCAGCAGCCGCTCCAGCGCCACGCCGCGCGAACCCTTCAGCAGCACCACCTCCCCGCCCGTGAGCCGCCGCGCCAGAGGCTCGTACGCCTCCAGCGGGTCCTCCACCCGGATGAGCCGCTCACCCATCCCCGCGGCCAGCGGCTCGAACGCCGCCGCAAACTCCCCAGTCGCCACGATCAGGTCGATATCCGCGCCGGCCACATCCAGCGCCGCCCGCGCATGCAGCTCCGCGCTCGAGCGGCCCAGCTCCCGCATGGTGCCCAGCACCAGCACCCGCCCACCCCGCCGCGGCAGGGACACCAGCAGGTCCAGCGCTTCCGCCACACTCGCAGGATTGGCGTTGTAACAGTCCGCGACCACCGTCAGCCCGCCATAGCACAGCAGCTCCGCCCGCAGCTTCGGCGGCCTCAGCGACTCCAACGCCGCCACACCCGCCTCCGCGCTCACCCCCCACTCCAGCCCTAAACCCAGCGCCAACAACGCGTTGTGCGCGTACGCCCGCCCCCGAAACGCCAGCCGCACCTCCCGCCCAGCCCAGTCAAACCGCACCCGCCCCTCCCCATCCAGCTCGACCCCCCGCGCACGCAGCTCCGGATCCGCCCGCTCGCTCCACCCCGCCACCCTCACCCTCCGCCCCAGCGCGCGCGCTTGCTCCGGGAGCACGGAGGGCTCCTCGCCCACCAGGGCCAGGCCGTGCTCCCGAAGCGCCGCCAGCAAGGAGAGCTTTTCGCGGAGCACGCCCGCCAGGTCAGCCAACCCCTCGAGGTGGGCCTGGGCGACGTTGGTGATGATGGCGGCGTCCGGCTCGACGATCTCGCCCAGGCGGGCGATCTCGCCGGGCGCGTTGGTGCCCAGCTCGACGACGACGGCCTGGACGTCGTCGGGTGCGCCCAGCAGGGTGAGCGGCGTGCCCACCAGGTTGTTGAGGTTGCCGGTCGTGGCGTGGACGCGGTAGCGGCGGGCGAGTACGGCCCGGGCCATGTCTTTGGTGGTGGTCTTGCCGTTGCTGCCGGTGATGGCGCAGACGCTGGCGTTGAGTCGCCGGCGGCGGTAGCGGGCCAGGCGACCCAGCGCGGCGAGCGTATCCTTCACGAGATAGAGGGTGGGCGGCGCCGTGCTCGGATCGGCGGGCGGCCGCTCGAGCACGGCGCCGCTGGCGCCCGCGGCGGATGCCGCGGGCAGGAAGTCGTGGGCGTCGAAGTTTGGGCCCCTGAGGGCGACGAAGAGGCCGCCGGGCCGGAGGGAGCGGGTGTCGGAGCTGATCTCGGCGTAGGCGACGTCGCCGTGAGCGGGCTCCAGCGGCAGTTCCAGCGCTGCACGCACGGCCGCATCGGTCCAGAACGCGCTCACGCCGTCACCCCGCCGCTGCGCGCGGCCAGCGCCTCGCGCACGATCTGCCGTTCGTCGAAGGGCAGCTTCTCCCTTCCCACCACCTGATACGTCTCGTGCCCCTTGCCGGCCAACAGGATCACGTCCTCGGCACGGGCCAGCTCCAGCGCCTGCCGGATGGCCCGCCGGCGGTCCGCCTGCCGCACCCAGTTGGCACCGTGCATCCCCTGCACCACCTCGTCGATGATGGCTTCGGGCGGCTCGGTGCGCGGATTGTCCGAGGTGACAATGGCCAGGTCGGCGCAGCGCTCGGCAATGGCCCCCATGAGCGGCCGCTTGCCGCGGTCGCGGTCGCCGCCGGCGCCGAAAACCACGATCAGCCGCCCCGCTGTGAGCGGCCGCAGCGCCGCCAGCACGCGCTCGAGGGCATCCGGCGTGTGCGCGTAGTCCGTGAGCACAGGACAGGGCGAGTCCGCGATCCGCTCCAGCCGCCCCGGCACCTGGGGCACCAAGCGCAGCCGCTCGGCGGCCTCCTCCGGCGTGAAGCCGAGGGCCATGCAGGCCGCGGCCGCGCCCAGCGCGTTCTGCACGTTGAACGCGCCCAGCAGCGGCAGCTCGACCGCCGCATCTCCCGCCGGCGTCCGCAGCCGGAAGCGCGCGCCCCACGCGCCCAGGGTCACCGCCGTGGCCCGGATGTCCGCCGCGCCCGAGGCGAGCCCGAAACTCACGCTGCGCGGCACCCGCTCCGCCACTCCCGCCCACGCCGGGTCGTCCGCGTTCACCACCGCGACGCCGTCCGGCCGCAGCAGCTCGAGCAGCCGCCGCTTCGCGCTCCGGTAAGCCTCCTCGCTGCCGTGGTAGTCCAGGTGGTCCCTCGTCAGGTTGGTGAACACCGCGGCATCGAAACGCAGGGCGTGCATCCGCCCCTGGTCCAGCGCGTGGGACGAAGCCTCCATGGCCACCGCCCCCACTCCCCGATCCGCCAGATCCCGCAGCGTTCGCATCAGGTCCACTGGCCCGGGCGTGGTCAGCGCCTCGCTCCCCGGCAGCGGCCGCCCGTTCGGCTGCACCAGACCCAGCGTGCCCAGTGAGGCAGCCTCGAAACGCGAGGCCAGCAGATGCCGCAGCAGCCATACCGTCGTGCTCTTGCCGTTCGTGCCCGTCACCGCGACCAGCAGCAGCTTCGCGCCAGGGTCCGCGA
>JACQVE010000111.1 GCA_016209965.1 Gemmatimonadota bacterium
CCGCCGCGAAACGGCCTAGATGCGCGTAGCGCGTGCTGTAGCCGCCAGGGTGATGCAGGACGACGACGTTGCCGTAACCGCCGTCGCGCGCCGCGAACGCCACCGTGCCGTCCCCCGTAGCGTGCACGGGCGTGCCGTACGCCGCACCAAAGTCGGTGCCCAGGTGCGCACGGTAGATGCCCAGCAGAGGGTGATACCGGTTCCACGAGAAAGAAGACGTCACGCGCGAGAATTCGAGCGGCGAGCGCCGGAACGCCAGCCACAAGGACTGGCCATCGCGGTCGTAATAGCCGCCGCCCGCCTTCCCCAGATCGAAGTGTACGGCGGAGTACGTCCGCCCCTGGTTCTCGATCTCCGCGATCAGGATGCGACGCCGCCGCGTGCTGCCATCCTCGCGCCGCTCCCGCTCGTAGACCAGCCGGTAGCGGTCGCCGGGGCGAATGTCATGCGAGAAGTCCAGCCGGTAGGCGTAGATGTCGTTGGCTAGCTGCGCCACCACCTGCGCGCGCTCCCGCGCAGACAGCGTCAGCTCGTCGTCCATCGCGATCGCCTCGTACAGCGTGCGCCCGGCCTCGATCGTGCCCGCGATGTAGACGGTGTCCACATAAATGGCAGCCAGCACCAGGTCGCCGCTCCAGCCAATGATGCTGCGCGCCAGACGCACCGTGCTGTCCGCATTGACCCGCACGTCAATCGAGCGCAGCTCGTCCGTCGCCGCCCAGCGGCGAACCGTCACTTCCGTGCCGCTCACCAGCCAGCGGGGGTCCTTGTGCTCGCGCAATGCCAGCAGCAGGTCCCACAGCTCGGTCCCGGTGATGCCCGACCGCCCCAGCACCTTGGTCAGATTCTCGCCGCCGCGCAGCACGTGCGTGTCCACCCGTTCTGCCGGCGCGGCATACACGGCTTCCAGCAGCGGCGCGTTCTCGCGCGCGCCGTGCGGCTCGCGCGGCAGCACCATGGAAAACGCGCCGAACCCGAAGCCGCAGAGCAGTACGAGCCCCATCGCTCGATATGCGTTCACTTTTCCTTCCCCTGTCGGATCCAATGGCGCTAGTCCATTTGCCGGCGGATGAAGGTCGGAATATCCAGGTCCGACACTTCGAAGCGCGTCAACGGATGGTGCGGCGGCCGTGGGAAAGGGACGGCCTCCGCCAGCGCGGGCGTCGCCGTCATGCGCGCGCCCGCCAGCACCGGTGTCGGCGCTCGCCTGGCCTGGAAGCTCGGCCGCAGCCCGTTACCCCGCACGGGCGCCTCTTCCATGACCAGCCCCGTGGCAATCACGGTCACGCGCACCTCGCCCTCCAGCTCCGCTTCATGCACTGCGCCAAAAATGATCTCAGCGTCCTCGCCTGCCGCTTCCTGGATGATGGTGGCAATCGTGGTCACCTCGTCGATGGTAAGATCCATGCCACCCGTGATGTTGATCAGCACGCCAGCCGCGCCGCGGATCGACAGGTTGTCGAGCAGCGGGCTGGAGATCGCTTCCTGCGCAGCCTGCATGGCGCGGTTGTCGCCGCTGCCGAAGCCCGTCCCCATGAGGGCCGGGCCGCGGTTGGCCATGACCGTCCGCACGTCGGCGAAGTCCACGTTCACTTCGCCGGTCACGTGAATCAGGTCGCTGATCCCCTGGGTGGCGTGGAGGAGGACTTCGTCTGCCCTTTTTAGCGCATCTCGGAAAGAAGTACCCTTCCCGACGACGGACAGGAGTCGCTCGTTGGGGACGACAATAACAGTATCCGCCGTGCGCTGCAGCTCCGCAAGCCCCTGCTCCGCCTGGCGCATCCGCTTCTTCCCCTCGAAAAGGAACGGCCGGGTGACGATGCCGATGGCGAGCGCGCCCAGCTCCCGGGCCATTTCCGCGATGATCGGCGCGGCGCCCGTCCCCGTGCCGCCCCCCATACCCGCGGTGATGAAGACCAGGTCCGCGCCCTCGAGCACGCGCTGCACCTCCTCCCTGCTCTCTTCGATGGCCTGCCGCCCGATCTCCGGCCGCGCGCCCGCGCCCAGCCCCCGTGTCAGCTTCTTGCCGATCTGGATCTTGATCTGCGACTTCGAGTGCTTCAGCGCCTGCGCGTCCGTGTTGACACTGATGAACTCGACCCCCTCCAGGTCCTCATCAATCATGCGGTTCACCGCGTTGCCGCCCCCGCCGCCAATGCCCAGCACCTTCATCCGGGCGTTCTGCGCCGCCGCCTCTTCGAATTCGAAGATCATCATGGCTCACCCTCCTTTGGGTGGCCGGGGCGACCGCGGGCCCCGGACTGGTTGTAACAACAACGCTGTCAGAAGAACTCCTTCAGCCAGGCGACGAGCCGGCTGACTGCGCCGCCCGCGAAAGCCGTCAAGACCCCCGCCTCGCCCGCCGTCCCCGCGCCGTACAGAGCGAGCCCGGTAGCGGTCGCGAACTTCGGCCCGCGCACCGAGTCGGCCAGTCCGGTCAGCCCCTCGGCCGGCACGCCGATGCGCGCGGGCAGTCCAAAGACGTGCTGCGCCAGGTCCACAGCGGCTGCCAGCGCCGCACTCCCGCCTGTCAGCACCACGCCCGCGCCCAGGCGGCCGGTTTCGCCCGCACTCTCGATCTCGCGCGCTACCAGGCCCAACACTTCGTCCAGCCGCTGCTCGATGATGTGGGCGATCAGCTCGCGCGCGACCTGGCGCTTGGCGCCCGGCCCCGGCCCCGGCAGCTCGACCGTCTCGCGCGGGTCCACCAGTTGCGCCGAGGCAATGCCGTAACGCTCCTTGGCCCGCTCCGCCTCCGCAAAGGGCACGGAGAGCCCTTTGGCCAGGTCGCTGGTCAAGGTCGCACCGCCCCAGGGCAGCGTCGCCAGATGCCGCGTCTTCCCCTCCCGGAAGATCGCCAGCTCGGTGGTCGTGCCGCCGAAATCGACCAGCGCCACGCCCACGTCCCGCTCGTCCTCCGTCAGCACGGCCAGCGCCGTGGCCAGCGGCTCGTGGACAAAGGCGTCCACGCGGTACCCGGCCCGCTCGACCGCCTTGCGCAGGTTCTGCGTCGCGGTGGCGGAGCTGGTGACGATGTAGACCTCCGCCTCCAGCCGCGTGCCCGCCATGCCCAGCGGGTCGCGGATCCCGGACTGGTGGTCCACGATGTACTCCTGCGGCAGTGCGTGCAGCAGCTCGCGGTCGGCCGGCACGACCACGGCCCGCGCCACCTCGTGCACCCGCTTCAGATCCGCGGGCGCGACCTCCTCCCCCACCACGGCCACCACGCCCGTGGACGGACCCGCCTGGATGTGCTCGCCCGCGACGCCGGCATAGATCCGGCCGGGCGAGACGCCCGCCATGAGCTCCGCCTCCTGCATCGCCTTGCGCACGCCGGCAGTCGTCTCCTCGAGGTCCGTGACCACTTCCCGCCGCACGCCGGCGCTCCTGGCTTGCCCCACGCCCAGCAGCTTGAGCACTCGCCGCCGCGCCGCGTCGCTCGTGACCTCGCCGATCACTGCGCACGTCTTGGTCGAGCCAATATCCAGTCCCGCAACGATGTTGGGCCGCATCTCAGTTCCCCAGCCCAGGGTCCAGGGAGACGACGACCTGATCACGGAAGCGCAGGTCGATGCGCCGCACCCGCTCGAGCTCGCCGCGCGCGCGCAGGTCCGCCAGCGCGAGGCGCAGTTGCTGGAACCGCGTGGCATCCGCGGCGGGGGGGAGCAGCGCATCCGCCTCGAGGGGCGGGCGGAAAAGCAGGCGCACGCCGCCATCGGCGCGGGCATGCGCCTCGGAAACGCGAGCGGCCAGCCCGGGCTCCAGGCGGCTGAGGCGCTCGAGCGTGGCCAGCGCGCTACGCGTCCCACCATCGCTCAGGCGACGACGGGCCCCGTACGCCCCCTGCGCCAGCAGCACTGGCAGGTCGAGCGCCGCCGCGGCCGCGTCGATGGGCAGCAGGTTGCCCGCCCCATCGACCGCACGCAGCTCCGGGGTGGCGAGCAGCGCCACCGGCTGCACCTCCTTCACTTCCAGGACGAGCGTGCCAGGGAGCTGCCGCTCGATTCTCACATCCGCCACCAGCGGGTGCCGCAGCAGCCGCTCCCGCCACGGCTCCGGGTTGTCGAATACACTCGATTCCGCCGTGATCCCGCTTACCGCCACCGCCACCTCAGCCCCGAGGTAGCGGGTGCCGACCAGTGCGACGCGGCGCACACGGAACGCCTCCACCGCGCGCAGCACCCGCGGTGTGATGACCGCGCTCGCGCCCAGCTTGCCGACCAGGGACGCGAGCAGCAGCCAGCGCAACCAGGGCTTGCGCTTCCGCCTCACCCACCCACCTCCGCGCCCAGCCGCGCGAGCAACTCGCGCGCGGCCTCGTCAATGTTGCCGGCGCCCATGGCCACGCAGACATCGCCCGGCCGCAGCCCGCCCAGCAGGGAGTCGACCAGCTCGGGGAGTGCGCCGTGATAGCGCACGTCCGCGGCGCCGGCAGCGCGCGCCGCCTCCGCCACCAGCTCGCCCGTCACGCCCGGGATCGGCGCTTCCCGCGCCGGATAGACCTCCGTCACCCAGGCCGCGTCCGCCGCGGCCAGTGCCCGGCCGAACCCGGCCGCGAAGTCCCGCGTCCTCGAGTAGAGGTGCGGCTGGAAGACGGCCACCAGCCTGCGCCCCGGATACGCCAGCCGCGCCGCCGCCAGCGTAGCCTCGATTTCCGTCGGGTGGTGCGCATAGTCATCCACCACGGTCACCCCACCAGCCTCCCCCAGCACCGTGAAACGGCGCGCCACGCCTCGAAAAAGCGAAAGCGCGCGCCGCGCGGCCTCGAGCCCTGCACCGGCATGGCGCGCCGCAGCGAAAGCGCCCAGCGCGTTGCGCACGTTGTGCACGCCCGGCACGCCCAGGGTCAGCTCACCCAGCAGCCCGCCCTGCTCCTCGATCCGGAAGCGGCTGCCCGCGGCGCCGCACTCGACGTCCACCGCGCGCAGCGCCGCGCCGGCCGACAGTCCGTAGCCCAGCCCCCGCGCGCCGCCCACCTCGGCCAACAGCGCGCGGGCGCCCGGATCGTCCACGCAGGCGGCGATCAGGCCGTCCGCCGGCACGGGCGCGAGGAACTCGAGGAACGCCTCCCGGATGGCCTCGAGCGTGCCATACACGTCCAGGTGGTCGGCCTCGAGCGTGGTTACCACGGCGACGCGCGGCCGCAACCTGAGGAAGGAGCGGTCGTACTCGTCCGCCTCGACCACGAACAGCCGCCCGCCGCCTGGGCGCAGGCCGCCGCCCCAGGCGGGCACGCGGCCGCCCACAAAGCCAGTCGGTTCCAGCCCGGCATCCTCCAGGATCGACGTCACCATGGCCGTCGTCGTCGTCTTCCCGTGCGTGCCCGCCACGGCCACGACCACACCCCGGTTCACCACCGCGCCCAATGCCTCGGCCCGCTTGAGCACCGGGATCCCGGCCGATCGCGCCGCCACCAGCTCCGGATGCAAGGGCGGAACGGCTGCCGTGGTCACCACCGCGGCGGCGCCAGCCACGTGCGACGGGTCATGCCCCTCGAACACCTGCGCGCCCCGGCCGCGAAGCTCCTCTCCCACCGCGCCCGGTCGCAGATCGCAACCCGTCACCCGGCCGCCCAGGCGCAACACCAGCTCCGCCAGTGCGGACATCCCGGCGCCAGCGACGCCCACGAAATGCACCGGCCCGGTACGCACCAGCGCCTCGAGGTCCGGCAGCGCCATCCCGGGACCAGGTGCGGCCACCACTGTCTCTCCGCCCGCGTTCCCCACCGCGTCCGCCATTACTCCTCCAGCAGCGTCAGCAGCCGGCGCGCGATCTCCCTGGCCGCCTGCGGCCGGGCACGCACCCGCGCGCTTTGCGCCATGCGCGCACGCCCCGCCTCGTCCCAGACCAGCGCCACCACCTCGCGCCACAACCGCTCCGGCGTCAGCTCCTGCTGCGGCAGCCAGAGCGCCGCGCCCGCCGCTGCCAGCGCCCGCGCGTTGTACGTCTGATGGTCCGCCGCCGCCGTGGGCAGCGGCACGAGCAGCGCCGGAATGCCCCAGGCCAGCAGCTCCGCCGTCGCCATGGCGCCGGCCCGCGAGACGGCAATGTCCGCGGCGGCCAGGGCCGTCCCCATCTCCTGGATATAGCCGACCACGTGAACCCAGGCAGGGGGCCCAAGTGGCGCGAGCCGCGCGCGCACGTCCTCGAGGTGCCGCGGCCCCGTGGCCCACAGCAGTTCGAGCCCCTCCGGCCGAGCAGGCAGCGCCGCGCGGGCCACGCCTTCCAGGGCCGCCACCAGCGCCTCATTGATCGGCTGCGCGCCCTGGCTGCCGCCCACCACCAGCACCACGCGACCTGCGGGATGGAGCCCTAGCTGCCGCCGGCACGCACTGCGCTCGAGCAACGGATCGGGCGGCCGGATGGGATTCCCCAGCGCCAGCACCTCCGTCTCGGGACCGGGCCGCAGGTGCTCTGCCGCCTCCGGGAAGCCCAGGTGTACCTGCCGCGCGTAGCGGCTCAGCCAGCGCGTCGTCAGCCCCGGATACGAGTTCTGCTCCTGCACGGCCAAGGGGATACGCTGTACCAGCGCCAGCCCGCAGGCGGGCCCGCTCACGTAGCCGCCGGTGCCCACGGCGAGCCGCGGACGGAAACGGCGGAACACGCCCACCAGAGCCGACACACTCCGTAGCAGCGCGGGCAGCAGCTTCCAGTTCTGCCACACGCGGTCGCGGCGCAGCGGCTCGAGGGGCAGCAAAGTGTGCGGCACCCCTTGCGCGGGAAGCACATCCGCCTCCACGCCGCGGCGCGCCCCCACGAAATGAACCTCGACGCCCGGACGCTCCTCCCGCAGCGCCGCCGCCAGCGCCAGCGCCGGATAGAGGTGTCCGCCCGTGCCCCCGCCCGCGAACAGCACCCGGCTCACCACCGCCGTCCCCGCGCCGCAGCGCCGCCCGAGGACCGCTCCGCTGCGCGCGCGCCAGCCCGCGCAATGCTCAGCAGCACGCCTGCCGACGCCAGGCACACCAGCAGACTCGAGCGGCCGTACGAGATGAAGGGCAGCGTCACGCCCGTCGCCGGCACCAGCGCCAGCGTTATTGCCATGTGCAGCAACGCCTGTACCACGATCAGATTGGTCAGCCCCACGGCCAGCAAGAAGCCGAACAGGTCCGGCGCCTGCCGCGCGATGCGGTAGCCCACCAGCCCCACCAGTGTGAACAGGCCCAGCACCACCAGCACCCCCGCGTAACCCCACTCCTCGCCGATTACGGCAAACACGAAGTCGTTGTGCGGCTCCGGCAGGAAGCCGAACTTCTGCTGGCCCCGCCCGAAACCCACCCCCAGGGGACCGCCACTCCCCAGCGCGATCAGCGATTGATGGACCTGGTAGCTCACGCCCGCAGGATCGTGCGCCGGATCCAGAAACGCCGTGATGCGACGCAGCCGGTAGCCGACCGCCTCGACCCGGTTCCAGAGCAGCGGCAGCACCACCACCCCGAGCACCAGGAAATGGCCAATGCGCGCGCCGCCGGCGAAGGCCACCAGTGCAGCCAGCAGCAGCACCAGCGCCGCCGCCGACAGGTTCGGCTCCAGGAAGATCAGGCCCACCACCACGCCCCAGACCAACAGGAACGGCAAGAGTCCGCGCGAAAGGCTGAACAAACGCTCCTGCTTCTTCGCCACCAGCGCCGCCGTCCACACCGTCACCACCAGCTTGGCCAGCTCCGACGGCTGCAATACCAGCGGGCCGGCCACCAGCCAGCGACGCGCCCCGTTCAGCTCCGGCGCCAGCGCCCGCGTACCCGGAAGCACCAGCACAAGCAGCATCGCCACGATTACCCCCAGAAACGGCCACGCCCAGCTCCTCAGCCGACCATGATCCACCTGCGCCACCAACCCCAGAACCACCAGTCCCAGCGCGCCGCCACTCGCCTGCCGCACCACGAAGTGGTAGTCCTCCAGCCCCCGCGCCTGCGCCATCACTGCACTCGCGCTGTACACGGTCACGACCCCGAACGCCACCAGCGCCAGCACCACAACCAGCAGCACCGGCCCCTCCCAGCCCGCCCCCCAACGCCTCGCCCCACCCGAGCCCCAAGC
>JACQVE010000112.1 GCA_016209965.1 Gemmatimonadota bacterium
CCCAGGTCCCACGCCGCGATGCTGCCCCGCCTTTCGCTGGCGCCAACGCGCGTAGAAATTGAAGAGCCCGGTTTCGGCCGGGCTCTTCCCCTTTGGGACCGAGGTGTAGGCATGCACCTGAACTTCCGCACGGCGGGCGAGTCCCACGGCCGGGGTCTGGTGGCGCTGGTCGAGGGCGTGCCCGCCGGCCTGGCGCTGCTCGTCGAGCGCGACATTGATCCAGAGCTCAGGCGTCGCCAGGGCGGGTACGGCCGGGGCGGCCGCATGAAGATCGAGCAGGACCACGGCGAGCTCCTCTCGGGTGTTCGCCTGGGCGAGACGCTGGGGTCGCCCATTGCCCTAGTCGTATGGAACCGGGATTGGGAGAACTGGCGGGCGGCCATGGCCCATGAGCCGCCGCCACCCGAAACAGACGAGAAACTGCTCCGGCGGGTCCACCTGCCGCGCCCCGGTCACGCCGACCTGGTGGGCGTGTTGAAGTACGATCGGGCCGACGCCCGTGACGTGCTCGAGCGCGCCTCCGCGCGCGAGACCGCGGCGCGAGTGGCCGCGGGCGCAGTCGCCAAACGCCTGCTGGCCGAGCTCGGCATCCGCATCGGCAGTCACGTCACCATGCTGGGCGGGATAGAAGTCCGGCGGCCAGCCGAGCTCCCCGAGGACCTGAACGCCGCCGCCGATGCTTCCCCCGTTCGCACCCTCGACCCCCAGGCCGAGGCCCGCATGATCGATGCGATCGACGCCGCGCGCGCGGCCGGCGACACCCTGGGTGGCGTGTTCGAGGTGGTGGCCACGGGCGTGCCGGTCGGCCTTGGCAGCTACGTCGCCTGGGACCGCAGGCTGGATGGGCGCCTGGCCCAGGCGCTCCTCTCCATCCAGGCCATGAAAGGCGTCGAGATCGGCCTGGGCTTTGCCGCCGCGGCACGCCGCGGCTCCGAGGTACACGACGAGATCGAAGCGGCGGGCCAGGACCGGGGCAACCTGCTGCGCACGGGTGGGTACTACCGCCGGTCCAACCACGCGGGTGGGCTCGAGGGAGGGGTTACGACCGGCCAGCCGCTGGTGGTACGGGCAGCGATGAAGCCGCTCTCGACGCTGATGCAGCCCCTGCGCAGTGTAGACCTGCAAAGTGGCCAGCGCGCGGACGCGGTGCGCGAGCGTAGTGACGTGGTCGCACTCCCCGCTGCCGCCGTGGTCGGGGAAGCCATGGTCGCACTCGTGCTCGCCGATGCCGTCCTCGAGAAGTTCGGCGGCGACTCGATGACCGAGCTGCAGCGCAACTTCCAGGGATACCTCGAGCAGCTCGGCCGCCGCGCACCCCGGCGGTCCTGATGCGGGCGCGCCGGCCCGGCGGCCCACCGTCCCGGGTCGTGCTGCTCGGCTTCATGGCGTCCGGCAAATCGACCGTGGGCCGGCGACTGGCCCGACTGCTGCACTGGGACTTTGTCGACTTCGACGCCGAGATCGAGCGGCGCACTGGCCTGACCATCGCCGAGATCTTCCAGCAATTCGGCGAAGCCGGGTTCCGGGCCCTCGAGGCCGAGCTGACCGCGGAACTGGCCGGCAGCCAGCAGGTCGTGCTGGCGCCCGGCGGCGGCTGGATTACCCAGCCGGACTTGCTCGAGCGCCTCGCGCCACACAGCCTCGTGCTGTGGCTGCGCATCTCGCCCGAGGAGGCCCTGCGCCGGGCCAGGCGCGCGGCGACGCACCGGCCCCTGCTGGCCGGGCCCCAGCCGCTGCGCCGCGCCCGCGCGTTGCTCGCCCGGCGCGAGCCGCTCTACCGCCTGGCCGATTGGACTATTGACGTGGACGGCCGCAGGCCCGATCAAATAGCCAGGGAGATCGCGGCACGGATCCGGGCGGCGGGGGAAGCCGACGCGGGCTAGTGCTGGCGCACAGTCTCGGAGATGAGGAACGTATTGGTGAAACAAGACGTTGGATACGACCGGCCAATCCGGAGATGTCACGAGTGTAGGGGCAGCGGACGGCCAGGGGTGTGGGGATGACGCAGAGGAGTCGAAGCACGCGGCTGGTGATTGTCGAGTCACCCGCCAAAGCCAGGACGATCAGCAAGTATCTGGGGCCGGGCTACCGGGTGCGGGCCTCCGTAGGCCACGTCCGCGACCTGCCGGAGCGGGAGCTGGGCGTGGATATCGAACACGGTTTTGCGCCCACGTACGTCACGATCCGGGGCAAGGGGAAGGTGATCCAGGAGCTGCGGCGCGAGGCCGAATCCGTCTATGACGTGATCCTGGCCACGGACCCCGACCGGGAGGGGGAGGCGATTGCCTATCACGTGGCCGAGCAGCTCGGCTACTCGCCCGAGCGACGCGACGGCGATGGCCGGCGCTTTCGTCGTGTGCTCTTCCACGAAATTACCGCGGATGCCGTACACCGCGCGCTCGAGCGGCCGGGCGCCATTGATATGCGCAAGGTCGAGGCGCAGCAAGCGCGGCGCATCCTGGACCGCCTGGTCGGTTACCAGGTCAGCCCCTTGCTCTGGAAGCCGATCCGCCCGGGGCTCAGCGCAGGGCGCGTGCAGACCGTGGCGCTCCGTCTGCTGGTCGAACGGGAAGCGGAGATCCGCGGATTCCAGGCGGAGGAATACTGGTCGATAACGGCCCGGCTGGAGAAGGCTGCCGAGCGCTTCGAGGCAGGCCTCCACCACATTGAGGGCCAGACGTTCCGCTTGGAGGACGAGGCCGCCGCTTCGGCGGTCGTACGGGACCTGGCCGGCGTCGCCTTTGTGGTCAGTGAAGTCAAGCGGCGCGAGCGGGTGAAGAACCCGCCTGCGCCCTTCACCACCTCGACACTGCAGCAGGAAGCGGCCAAACGCCTGGGCTTTTCGGCACAAAAGACCATGCGCCTGGCGCAGCAGCTCTACGAGGGCGTGGAGCTGGGGCCGGCGGGCGCGGTCGGGCTCATCACCTACATGCGTACGGACTCGACGCGCGTCGCCCGCGGCGCCGCGGAAGCCGGCCGTAGCTGGGCCTCGGCGCGGTTCGGCACGGAGTTCGCCGCCGGGGCCGCGCGTCTCTGGGGCGGAAAGCAGCAGAGGGCGGCGCAGGAGGCGCACGAGGCGATCCGGCCTACGGACGTGGCCCACGAGCCCGAGCGCGTGCGCCGCCTGCTCGAGCGTGACCTCTACCGGCTTTACGAGCTGGTCTGGCTCCGCTTCGTCGCCGGGCAGATGGCCGCTGCCGTGTTCGACACGACCACGGTCGATTTTGATCTTGGCGGCGCGAGCGGCCGGCGCTACCTGTTCCGGGCCACGGGCTCGGTCCTCAAGTTTGCAGGCTTCACCCGCCTGTATCGGGAGGCGCAGGAGGAGGGCGACCATCGCACGCTCGAGGATGTCGAGCCGCTGCCCGAGCTGCGCGCCGGCGATGTCTGCCGGCTGCTCGACCTCGTGCCCGCGCAGCACTTCACGCAGCCGCCGCCACGCTACAGTGAGGCCAGCCTGGTCAAGGAGCTGGAGCGGCTGGGCATTGGCCGGCCGTCCACCTACGCGCAGATCATCTCGACGCTGGTCGAGCGAGAGTACGCCGAGCTGAAACAGAAGCGCTTCTACCCCACGACGCTGGGCGAGACCGTGGCGCGGGTGCTGGTGCGCGTGTTTCCGGACATCTTCGACGTGGACTTCACCAGTGAGATGGAAGCCGAGCTCGACCGCGTCGAGGAAGGCGAGCTGGACTGGCGCAAGGTGCTGGCGGACTTTTACGGGCCGTTCCAGCACCGGCTCCAGGAGGGCGAACGGAACACGGAGCAGATCGTGCGCGAGGTCGTTGCCGGGGAGGCCGGCGTCTGCCCCGAGTGCGGCCGCGAGCTGCTCGTGCGCTGGAGCCGCCGGGGGCGGTTCCTCGGCTGTACGGGCTACCCGGAGTGCCGCTATACCCGCCCCCTGGATGAGCGGGCCCGAACGGAGCCGCGACCTGTCGGCCGGCGCTGCCCCAGGTGTGGAGGCGAACTGCTCGAGCGCATGGGTCGGACCGGCGCCTTCATCGGCTGCAGCAACTATCCCGAATGCAGACACACAGAGCCCGTCACGATCCCCGGCCTGGTCTGCCCGCGCTGCGCCACGGGCGCGGTGGCGGAGAAGCGCACGCGGCGGGGCAAGGTCTTCTGGGGATGCACACGCTATCCGGAGTGCGACTGGTCCAGTTGGAACCGACCCGTCCCCGCCCCCTGTCCCGACTGCGGCGCGACCTTCCTCCTCGAGAAGAGCAGCAAGGCCCGCGGCAATTACCTGCAGTGCGCCACTTGCGGCGGCGTGTTCGCGCCGGATGGCATCTCGGGTGGCGGCGCGCCCGGCGCCGACGGCGGGGCATGAGCGTGCGCCCTATCCTCGTGGTCGGCGGCGGCCTCGCCGGCTGCGAGGCGGCCTGGCAGCTTGCCCAGCGCGGCCACGCCGTGCGCCTCATCGAGATGCGGCCCACCCGCCGGACGCCAGCCCACCAGACTGATCGGCTGGCCGAGCTGGTATGCACCAATTCCTTCAAGAGTGAGGAGTCGACCACGCCGCACGGCGTGCTCAAGGCCGAAATGCGCGCGCTCGGCTCGCTGCTGCTGCACGCGGCCGAGGATACGCGCGTACCCGCGGGGACTGCGCTCGCCGTGGACCGTGATCTCTTCGCCAGCCGCATGACGCGCTGGGTTTCGAGCCACCCCCGCATCCGCCTCGAGCGCCGCGAGATCACCGTGGTGCCGGACGAGCCCGTCATCATCGCCACGGGACCGCTGACCTCGGAGGCGCTAACCACGGCGATCCACGAGTTGCTGGGACAGGACGGGTTGGCGTTCTACGACGCTATTGCCCCCATCGTCAGTTTCGACTCCATCGACCTGGAACGTGCCTACTTTCGCTCGCGCTACGACAAGGGCGGAGGCGAGGACTACCTGAATTGTGGGCTGGACGAGGCAGAGTATCACGCCTTTCTCGAGGCCTTGCGGGCGGCCGACACCTATCCTGGCCACGACTGGGAGGAGATCGCTTACTTCGAGGGCTGCCTGCCCATCGAGGTCATGGCGGCGCGGGGCGAGGATACGCTGCGCTTCGGGCCCATGCGCCCCCTCGGGCTGCCGGACCCCGGCACGGGACGCGAGCCGTACGCCGTCGTTCAGCTCAGGCGCGAGGACCGGGCCGGTCAGATGTGGAACCTGGTGGGGTTCCAGACGCGGCTGCGCACGGGCGAGCAGAGGCGCGTGCTGCGCATGATCCCGGCGCTCCGCCAGGCGGAATTCCTGCGCTACGGCTCCATCCACCGGAATACCTACCTCAACTTCCCGGCCCGGCTCAATTCCTATGGCGCGCCGCCGCAGCGGCCGGAGCTGATCTTTGCCGGCCAGCTCACGGGCGTCGAGGGCTACACCGAGTCCGCGGCTTCCGGGATCCTGGCGGGCATGAACCTGGACCGGCTGCTGCACGGTCAGGCGCCCACAGTCCCGCCGCCGCCGACCATGCTGGGCGCGCTTTACGCCTACCTGCGGCAGGCGGATCCGCGGGCGTTCCAACCCATGAACTCGAACTTCGGACTGCTCGAGCCACTCGCCGTGCGGGTCCGGGACAAGCAGCAGCGTCGCCAGCGGCTGGCCGAGCGGGCAGCCACATCCTTCCGCC
>JACQVE010000113.1 GCA_016209965.1 Gemmatimonadota bacterium
ATGCCGGCACCGAGCACGGCGTCTATGCGTCCTTCGACGATGGGGCGAACTGGCAATCCCTGCAGCTCGACCTGCCCGACGTGCAGGTGCCGGACCTGGTGGTCGAGGAGAACGACCTCGTGATCGCAACGCACGGCCGCTCCTTCTACGTGCTGGACGACGTTGCGCCGCTGCGCCAGCTCTCGGCCCAGGTCGCGCGTGCGAAGGTGCACCTCTACGACCCCGTGGACCCGGTGCGTGGCGTGGACCAGGGCGTGGCCGTCTACTACTACCTGAAGGATTCGGCGCAGAAGGTGACGCTCGAGTTCCTGGACGCGCAGGGCGGCCTGATCCGCTCTTTCACCGGCACACCGGCGGACACAGTGCGGCGCGAGGGGGAGGAGGACGAGGACGCTCGCTTCCGGCCGCGCGACCCGAGCGTGCCCGTCAAAGCGGGCATGCACCGCTTTCTCTGGGATCTGCGCTACCCCGGGATCGTGGATTTTCCGGGCATGATCCTGTGGTCCGCGAGCACGCGCGGGCCGCGCGCCGCGCCCGGCAAGTATCAGGTCCGCCTGACCGTGGACGGCCAGCCGCCCCAGACGCAGTCCTTCGAGGTACTGAAGGACCCCCGCCTCTCGGACGTAGCCCTCTCCGAACTCGAGGAGCAGTTCCGCCTGGCCCTGCGCATCCGGGACAAGGGCACGGAAGCGAATCAGGCGGTGCTGCTGATCCGGGGCATCAAGGCGCAGGTGGACGAGCGCGTGAAGCAGGCCGAAGATGCCGAGCTGACGGGCGCAGGTGAGGGGCTGAAGACGCGGCTGGGCGCGGTCGAGGAGCAGATCTATCAGGTCCGCAACCAGAGCAACCAGGACCCGCTCAACTTCCCCATCCGCCTGAACAACAAGATTGCAGCACTGCTGGGCGTGGTGGAGAGCGCCGAGGCCAGGCCCACGGACCAGGCCCATGCGGCCTTCAACGATCTCTCCGCACGGCTGGACACGGAGCTGGCCCGCCTCAATGCCGTGATCGAAGGCGACATGGCCCGCTTCAATGACCTGCTGCGCGCGCGCGGGCTGCCGCCCGTCGAGCGCAAGCCGCTCGAGCCGGAGCGGAGGGTAGCGGAGGAGTAAGCGGCGTCAGCGTTAGTGGCCGGATTGGCCCAAGCCGGCCAGTTGGCTCGGAGCGGCAGCGATCTCGCTCGAGATCAATGATTGCGGGCCGTGCGCTTCCTCCGAGCCCGCCCAGCCGCCGCACGCACGGTCGCGATATCCCTGCCCAGATCCTCGAGATCATACTGCGGCGCGATCTTCTTGCGACGCAGGTAGTCCAGCATCCGCCACAGCGAGACCCTCGCCTCTTCCGACGCTTTCCCGAGCGTGAGCTCGCCCTCGCCGTATTTCCGGGCATAGAAGTTCAGCTTCCACTCCTCGAGCGCAGTTGCGAGAAGTTTCCGAATCGCCGTCGCGCGATCCGTCTGCTCCACCTGCTCGACCAGCTCGAGATCCCGTACCAGATCCTCGGGCAGGCGTGAGGCCACGGCTCGTTCTTTCTTCATCTCAACTCCTTGGCCCTGGTAAGCACTGCCGCGACCACCTCCGGTGAAAGCCACAGCACGCCCGTAAGATCGCGAACCACCTCCTCTAGTGCCTCGCGGTCCAGGTGCCTTCGCACGTACGCTTCCAGAATCACTCCTACTGTGCCCAGGTATTGCAAGCCCATTCTATCCGCCACGATTCGCGCTGCCTTGTCGTCAACAATCACCAGCAGCTTTCGATGGCTGGCGAGGCAGAGAGCCTCGGCTTCCCCGCCGCCGAGCCGGGTCTCCTCAACGAGCTGGTGGATCAATTCCCTCTCCGCGGCGCCGGGTTCGACTTCGCGGATCCACCCAGCCGTCATCGCCTCCGCCACTCGTCTGGTGCCCGTCGGATCTGGCGACATGCCGCGCTCCACGACTTCCTCCCGAACGCGTGGCCCGACCAGAACCTGTCCGTAGAGCGCCCTCAGCAACTCCAGTCGGTCCGTCTTGGCGAGCACGATCAAGGGCGAGGCGTCTCCAACGACCAATTCGCCTCCTCAGTAGCCAGCTCTGGGCGCCGGGACCCGCGCGATCTTCGCAGCTCGGCTACGGGGCCACGGGCGAAGGAATGTTAACAAATGCTGCGATTGAAAACAAGGGAGCGCGAGTCGCCACAACGCCCGCTCAGGAGGCGGTAACCGGGGCACCATGAGTTTTCCCTGGCCTCCCTCGCCCTCAAAAGTTGGGGCGAGTGTTCGAGCTGCCTGAACGGTAAGGGCGGACCCTCACGGGCCTATCACGGCCGGATCACGGCAGGGCGGTTTTGGCTTGGTACGCGGGGAAGGTTGCTCTTGCGGCCGGGCCGCGCCCGGGCGACTTTGCTTCGGAGCGGTTCAGTGTAGCGTGGCTGAGTGCCCCGAGCGGCTGCCGGAGGCCGGTTCGCACCTGCTGCGGGCAGTGCCGCGTCCCGTTTTCCTGCCCCTGAGCGCGGCAGAGCAGTGCACGCCGCTGAGGGAGCCGCATGAGCACCCGCCTCATCACGCTGGGATCGCTGCACTGTTCCGCTGGGCGACATCGAGCTCCCGGTGCTGGTGGGCCAGCCGCAGCGTCTCGCCCTGCTCGTCTACCTGGCTGTCGAGCAAGAAACCACGCGCGATGCGGTCATGGCCGTTTTCTGGCCGGAGACCGATGCGGAGCACGCCCGCCACGCGCTGAGCCAGGCGTTGTATGTCTTGCGCCACCCGTTCGGTGAGGAGTGGCTACGTGCCGAGGGGGAGCGGCTGTCGGTGACTGCCGCTCGAGGTGGACGCTGTCCGCTTCGCGGCCGCGGCCGAAGCCGGAGAGTTAGAGGCGGCGGTGGGCCTCTACGGCGGCGGGTTTCTCGAGGGACATTACCTGGCCGGGACGCAGCCCTTCGAGAGCTGGGTCGAAGGCCAGCGCGCCCGGCTCTCGAGCCTGCACCGCGCCGCCTGCCGGGAGCTGGTACAGGCGCTGCAGGCGCTCGAGATCGCTCATGTCACCGAGCCGGGGAACCGCATCAACACCCATTCGGATCCCGTCTGGGACCCGATCCGCTCCCAGCCCGGCTTCATCCGCCTGCAGCGCCAGGCGCAGGCCCCGAGCCTGGCGGGCGGCTCCGCACCTTCCCAAAGCTCTGCGCGCAGGCGGCGGGGTTAAGCGCTCGTGCTGCGCCTCGAACAACGCGGCCATGCCGTGCGGTTTCCTGTGCGCGCAGTGCCGCGGTCATCGCGTAGCGAGCTAGCAGGGCGGCAAGGCGACGCGGTCAAAGTCCGCCTGGCGGCGCCAGCGGTGGAGGGCTCGGCGAACCGGGAGCTGGTCCGGTTCCTGGCGGAAGTGCTCGGAGTGCCCCGCTCCGCCGTGCGCATCGTGAGCGGGGAGCGGGCGCGCAGCAAGGTCATCGAGGTCGAGGGCATCGACGTCGCAGCGGCGCGCCGCGCGCTGGGCGGCTGAGCTGCTCCCGCTTGGGGGCGTGAGCTTTCCTGTGCCCAGGCTGCTTTTCATCTTCGTCGACGGTGTAGGCCTGGGCTCTGGGGACGGGGCAGTGAACCCGCTGGTCGGCGCCAGGCTACCCGTCCTTCAGGAACTGCTGGAGGGCGGGCGGCCGCTCGCCGCCTTCGCCCTGTTCCAGGGCGGGCGCGCCAGCCTGGCGGGGCTGGATGCGGGGCTGGGTGTGCCAGGGCTGCCCCAGAGCGGAACGGGCCACGCCGCGCTGCTCACGGGAGAGAATGCGCCGCGGCTCTTCGGCCGCCATTTCGGGCCCTGGGTTCCTACGGCGTTGCGGCCGCTGGTCGAGCGCCGGAGCTTTCTGGTGCAGGCGCTGGCCGCGGGTCGCCGGGTCGCCCTCGCCAACGCTTACCCGGAGGAGCTGGTGGCCGCGGCCGGCGCCGCCGGCGGGCCTGCTCGACTGCCCCTCCCGGCCCGCACGGGGCCGTTCCTGGCCGCGCGGGCCGCCGGGCTGCTCACCCGTCACACCGCCGAGCTGGCGAGGGGCGAGGCGGTGGCCAGTGAGATCACCAACGACGGCTGGATCGAGCACCTGGTGCGGATCGCCGTCCCGCGTCTCTCCCCGGCGCAGGCCGGTCGTAACCTCGCCCGCATCACCTCACGGCACGACCTCACCTTTTTCGCCCACTACGCCACCGACCATGCCGGCCATCGCCGCAGCCTCGCCGAAGCCAGGGCTGCGCTGGAGCGGGTGGACGCGTTCCTGGGCGGCGTGCTTGAGGAGCTGCCCGCCGACTGCCTGCTGCTGGTGGCCAGCGATCACGGCAACATCGAGGACATCCGGACCGGCCACACGCGCAATCCGGCGCTGGCGCTCGTGGTGGGGCCGGGGCACCGGGAATTCGCAGTGAGGCTCCGGGATTTGTTGGATGTGGCGGGGGCGGTGCTCGACTATCTCGACGGGGGCATGCCGCAGGGAGCGAGGGGGAGCTGAGATGGTGAGCTAAGGGAGGACGAGATCCGGGCGCCGAAGGGGGCTGGGTGTTCGGGTACGGGTAACGGGTACGGGTACGGAGTTTAGACTTCTCGGTGGGCGAAGCTCAGGGCAGCAAAGCCCAGCATCACCAGAGCGTAGCCCGCGGCGTAGGCGAAGGCGTCCCAGGGGATGGGCTGCACCCGGGCGAAGGCGCCCTCGAGGCGGAAGAGCGCGGCCTGCGGCGGCAGCACAAAGCTGATGAAGTCCTGCACGCCGGCGGGTATGGCCAGCGCCTGGGCGCGCCGCAGCGCGTCCCAGACCAGGGCGAGGATGGCGAGGAGCAGGGCGATCCAGGCGTCGCCGCGTGTCCAAACGGATAGCAGGGCGGTCAGGCTGCCATACACCAGGATGTAGGCGGCGATGAGCACCAGAGTGGCTGGTCCAGCCCACTCCCCGAGCAGGAGCAGGTCAAAGCCGGGGAGCAGCAGGGCGCAGATCAGGAAGGCCTGGAGTCCGAGAACGGCGAGGCGAGTGGCGTAGAGGCGCAGGGGGGAGACGGGGCGCACGTAGAAGAGCCGGGCGTGGCCGTCGGCCCGTTCGCCGCTGACCAGGCCAGCCACCAGCACGAGGGTGGCGATGAGCGGGAAGTGGCCGAGCAGCCAGCCCAGGAGTAGCAATGCGGAGACGAGCGGGTATCCGCCCACCAGGAAGAGGCGGTCGATCTCGACGCCGCCGTGCTCGGCGCCCACCAGCAGCCGGGCGGCGGCACCGGCGGCCAGGAAGAGGGCGGCGAATGCCAGGAGCGCCAGAATCCGCCGCTGCGCGGCCCGCAACGTAAGTCCCACTATAGCCAGCTCGCTCATGAGCCCTTCACCCCTCTGCGCAGCGCGCGCTCGACCCGGGCCTCGAGCGGCTCCTCGACCGGCCGCGCGGAGACGAGCACGCCCCCGGCCGAGAGGAGCGCGGCCAGCCGCTGGCTCAGGTCCTTCGGGTCACCGACGGCCACGATGTACGCCGCCGCCTCGCCCTCGAGCGGCTCGGAGCCGGGAAAGATCTGGGCCATGCCGCTCACGGGAGAGGCCAGCTCGAGGCGGTAGCGTTGCGGGCCGGCCGGCGCTGCCGCCGGCATGATCTCCTGGACTCGGCCGCCATCCAGCAATACTACCGTTTGCGCCAGCCGCTCCACCTCGGCCAGGTCGTGGCTGGACAGCAGAACGGTAGCGCCCCCCGAACGACGTTCTTCCAGCAGGCTGCGGAACCGGATACGCCAGAGCGGGTCCAGGCCCTCGGTGGGCTCGTCCAGCACCATCAGCTCGTGTTCCGCCAGCAGCGCCTGCGCCAGCCCCAGCCGCTGCAGCAGCCCGCGGGAGAGGGTGCGAACGGCTCGATGCGCGTAACCCGTCAACTCCAGGCGCTCCATCACCTCGTCCGCGCGGCGGCGCGCCCGTGCGCGTGACAGCCCCTCGAGGCGAGCCAGGGAGCGGAGCGCCGGCAGGACCCGCCACTCGCCGGGCAGCCGGAAGCGCTCCGGCAGGTAAGCGGCCCCGTGGCGCCGCAGGTAGCGGCGGGGTGGCAGCCCGCGGATCCGGACCATTCCGTCACTGGGGTGCAGGAAGCCCAGCAGCACCGCAAACAGCGTGGTCTTGCCTGCGGCGTTGGGTCCCACCACAGCCCAGGTCTCGCCGGCCGGGATCGCCAGGGTCACTTCCCGCAGCGCCTGCACCACCCGTGCGGCCCGCCCCGGGAGCGGGGGCGAGGAGAAGCGTTTGCTGACGGAATCGAATTCAATCACGCCTCTATGCTAGTTCGCCTAGGTCTCACCAAAGTTCACAAACCGGTCACCTTTTGTCACGCCGCGATGAGCCCCCGGTGGACGAAGTCTTCAAGTGCGTGGTCGAGCCGACGCCAGGCGGTGGCCAGAGGATGGCGAGCCACGAGACGTTCCGGTAGCTGCGGGTCGAGTAGGACCAATCCCGGCGCCAGGACTCGGGCGTACGTCTTCGTGAACAGCACAGCGACGCGGCGACCGTGGGCAGTGAGTTGATAGCGGTTCGAGCGCTGGACTTTGGCGATGAGCCCCTTTCGTCGGAGTCGGCGCAGATCGTACGTCGCCTGGCGTCCAGTGTAGGGCGCAGCGAGCAGGGCGCAGGTTCTGTCCACGAGTTGACGGTTGGTGAAGCCCTGCAGGAGGTGGCAGAAGCCCACCATGGCGGCGAAGAGCGCCATGACCCGTGGGTCGCCGAAGCGAAGCGCCGGGGCGTGTTGACCGTCGTCGGTAAGGGACGGTCGGGTCACCTGCTCAAAGGTGGCCACGTCGGGTGCCG
>JACQVE010000114.1 GCA_016209965.1 Gemmatimonadota bacterium
CGATTGGCACGGGGCCCCGCCGCCGGAGCGCGGAGGCAAGCGTTGCCGCCGTGGGGATGAACGGGCGGCACAAGGCGGGGCGTTCGCGTCGTCAAGATCGCTCTTCCCGGCTGAAGCTGGATCGGCCTGCCCGGGGGAACGATCAGGCGCGGTGGGCCGACGCGCCCCAGGGCCGTGAGCCTCTCGCGCCGTCCACAGCAGCTCAGCGACGCTGAGGAGGACGCCCGACAGCCCATTACGCAAGAGCGAATGGCTAGAGGAGGCCGGCACACTCCGGAACGGGAGACAAGAGTCGGCCGAAGAAAACTGGTGGCCCCAACGGGATTCGAACCCGTGTTTCAGCCTTGAAAGGGGAAACGCGGTCCGCGCCCCCAGCCGCTCCCTCAGGTTGGCCGTCAACGCCATACACCATGTCCCTCATCACCACCCGCTGCCCCCCTGCGCTCATCTCGCCCTCCGTCCTTGCCTGCGCCCCCGGTCCCGTGGCATCCTCGGCGAAAGACTCGGACCTGTGCCGGTGCCACCTACTGCCTGCGGACGATTAGCGCGTGATGGTCAACGCCGCCTCCTCGGCGCTGTCGGGCTAGCCTGTCTCCTCGCCGCCTGTGCCGGGCCGCGAGCCCTCCCGACTCCAGGGGCCGGGGAAGTCCCCGCGGGTGTGGGCGCGGAGGAGACGGGCGAGGCGTCCTGGTACGGGGTTCCCTACCACGGCCGCCGAGCGGCCGGCGGGGAGACGTACGACAGGAACCAGATGACGGCCGCCCACCGCTCCCTGCCTTTTGGCACCTGGGTCGCCGTCGAAAACCTGGCCAACGGGCGCACCGCCGAGGTGCGCATCACGGACCGGGGGCCCTTTGTGGCGGGCCGCATCCTGGAGCTCTCCGAGGCGGCGGCCCGCGCCCTCGGCGCTCTCGGCCCGGGGGTCATCCCGGTGCGGCTCCGCGTCCTCCAAGGCCCGGAGGGCGAGCCGAGCGCCCAGCGTGGCGGCTACGCCGTCCAGGTCGCCGCGTTCACCTCGGAGGACCGGGCCGTGCGCTTCCAAGCCGAGCTGGAGCGACGCTGGGCAGGCGCGGTCATCCGCCGGGCCGACCTGGCCGGCCGGCCGATCTTTCGCGTCCGCCTCGGGCCCTTCCGCAGCCGCGACGAGGCGCGCCGCGTGGCCGAGGACCTCGCCGCCGGAGGCTACACGGTGTTCATGGTCGAGGAGTGAGCGGGAGTTGTCGCGAGGCATCCTCGGTGGGGGGGCCTCCGACTGCCACCTCAGCATCCCTCCATCGAACGGATATCCTTCCCCGAAAGCGCTTGCCGTCCCCCTCTCTGCCAATATGAGTGAGACAGTGACCCCCTGGAAGTTTAGAGTCGAGGGCGAGGCAGGATTGGAGAGCGATGAGCGCACTGGAGCAGGCTCTGGGTGGGCCGGCGATCGAGGTCGTGGCGAAGGCGACCCGACGGCGGTTCACGGTGGAGTACAAGCGGAAGATCGTCCGAGAGGCCGACGCGTGCAAGACGTCGGGCGCGGTCGGGGCGTTGTTGCGACGAGAGGGGTTGTACTCCTCGCACCTCACGACGTAGCGTGCGGCGCGGGCGCGCGGAGAACTGGCCGGGGCGCCGAAGAAGCGGGGGCCGGCGCGGCGGGTCGCCGATCCGCGCGACAAGAAGCTCGCCGAGCAGGAGCGGGAGATCAGCCGGTGGACGAAGCGCGCCGAACGGGCTGAGGCGCTGGTCGAACTGCAAAAACACGTGGCGGCGTTGCTGGGAACGCCGCTGGCCACCGAGACCTCATGATGGCGACGGTCACCCAGATCGGGCCGCGGCTGGGCATCGCCCCCACCTGCGCCGCGCTCGGGCTGCCGCGCGCGACCTCCTATCGACGGCGGCGGCCCCAGAGTGCCCCGCCGCCGCGGCGCCCCTCGCCCCGCGCGCTCAGCCCGGGCGAGCGCGGCGTGGTCCTCGCCCTGCTGCATGAGCCCCGCTTCGTGGATCACGCCCCGGCGGAGGTCTATGCCACGCTGCTCGACGCCGGGCAGTCCGGCTGTTCCGAACGCACGATGTATCGCCTCTTGGCCGAGCACGCGGAGGTGCGGGAGCGGCGCGCCCAACTCCGCCATCCCGTCTATGCCGCCCCGGAGCTGCTGGCCCGCCGCCCCAACGAGCTGTGGAGTTGGGACATCACCAAGCTGCCCGGGCCGGCGAAGTGGACCTACTTCTACCTCTACGTCATGCTCGACGTCTTCAGCCGCTACGTCGTGGGCTGGATGGTGGCCCATCGCGAAAGCGCCACGTTGGCCGAGCGGTTCATCCAGGACACCTGCGGCCGGCAGGGCATCGACCGTGGGCAGCTCACGATCCACGCCGATCGCGGCTCGGCCATGACGTCCAAGCCCGTCGCCCTCTTGCTCGCCGATCTCGGCGTGACCAAGACCCATTCCCGGCCGCACGTCTCCACCGACAACCCGTTCTCGGAAGCGCAGTTCAAGACGCTCAAGTACCGGCCAGCGTTCCCGAACCGCTTCGGCTCGGTCCAGGACGCGCGCGCCCACGCCCAGGACTACTACGCCAGGTA
>JACQVE010000115.1 GCA_016209965.1 Gemmatimonadota bacterium
CAGCGCTTTGGCCTGGACTCCGGGTTCGGGATCCTGGAGCGCGCGGCCGAGCAGGCGCAGCGCTGCTGTCTGATCCATGGGGATCAGGCCCGCGAGCCCCACGGCCGCCGCCGCGCGGAGGCGCGGGTCCCTGGCCTCGAGCGCCGAGCGGAACGGCCCCAAGCCGCCGGTCCAGTGGCGCTCGCCCAGCAGTCGGAGCGAATGGGCGCGGGCCAGCGGCGGCGCCAGCGAATCGAGGGCGACCTCGGCCAGCCGATCACCGAGCTGGTCGCCGATCTCGGCCTCGAGCCGCATCAGCTCCTCGAGCTGCTCGCGGCTCAGGATCTCGGCGTCCAGCGCGCGCCACAGGCGCCCCGTCTCGGGGGTGGGCGGCGGGGCAGCCGAGGGGGGCGCGCTGCGCCGGGCGCAGCCGCTCCAGGCCACCAGGCCGAGCAGGGTCAGGCAAAGCAGAATCGTACGGCGCATCATCTCACTCGTCTGCTGGACGGATCACTCTGGCTGAACGCCTGAAAGTCGGTTCCAGGGTTTCCGCTGCCGCGGGCGTATACGACCCCAGCAGCCGCGGCCCACTGGCACCGGTTGCTTCCGGCACGTTGGCCGGCAGGCCCTGCAGGAAGGCCCATGCCAGCACGGCGAAGGCGACCGCCTCCTTGGCGTCCGGGTCCACGGCCAGCGCCTCGCCGGCCCGGACAGGCGTAGGCGCGAGCAGCTCCACGAGCAGCTCCCGCAGCGCCGGATTCCTGGCGCCGCCGCCGGTCAGCACGACTTCGTCCACGCCCAGCGGCCGCACCCAGCGGCCGATGGCGCCGGCAATGCTGTGGGCGGTCAGCGCGGTCAGGGTGGCGACCAGGTCCGCCCAGTCCTGCCGGGATGCGGGGCGCCGCTCCGCGACCAGCTCTTCCACAAAGGGCCGGCCGAAAACCTCCCGCCCCGTGGACCTGGGCGGCTGCTGCGCGAAGAAGCGGTGGCCAAGCAGCCGGCCGAGCAGCGCTGCGTCCACCCGGCCGGCCCGCGCCCAGCCGCCGTCCCGGTCGTAGCTCTCCTTGCCCTGTGTGGCCAGCTCGACGGCGGCGTCGATCAAGGCGTTGCCCGGCCCCGTGTCGAAGGCCAGCAGCGGCGCGGCCGCGCCGCGCGGCGGCAGCCAGGTCAGATTAGCCATGCCGCCTATGTTCTGCAGCACGCGGCAGCGAGCGGGCAGCGAGAAGAGCAGCCGATCCACCCATGGCACCAGCGGCGCCCCCTGCCCACCCGCCGCCATGTCCCGCGCCCGGAAATCGCTTACCACGGAAATGCCGGTGCGTTCCGCAATGGTTGCCGCGCAGCCGAGTTGCAGCGTGGCCCCACGCCCGTCCGGCCCCGGCGGCTCGTGCCATACCGTCTGGCCGTGCGAGCCCACGGCCCGAACCTCAGCCGATTCGACGCCCGCCGCGGCGCACACGGCGAGCGCCGCCTCCGCGAACCATTCGCCCAGGCGGGCGTGCAGGCGGCAGATGGTGGCCGGACCGCCGCCGCCGATCGCCTGCTGGATCGCGGACCGCTGCTCCCTCGAGTAGGCACGGCTGACGAACGCGCGCACCGCCCAGCGCACATCGGCCTCGGCCGAGCCTTGCACTTCGACCAGCGCCGCGTCAATGCCGTCCAGCGACGTGCCGGACATGAGCCCGATCAGCAGCACGAGGTGCGCCTCACGAGCCGCTCAGGTCGCCCACGACCCGCGCAATCAGCCCGCCCGCCTCCTCGAGGCGCCGCCGCGCCGCCGGCGCGTCCAGCCCCAGGCGCCCCATGACCATGGCCGTCTTGACATGCCCGCCGGCCCGCTCGAGCAGCTCCGCGGCGGCCGGCCGGGTCAGCCCCAGCGTCTCGATCAGGATCCGCTCGCCCCGATCGCGCAGCTTTTCGCAGGTCACCAGCAGGTCCACCATGAAATTGCCGTAAACCTTCCCCACTTTCACCATGGCGGCCGTGCTGATCGCGTTCAGCACCATCTTGGTCGCCGTGCCAGCCTTCATGCGCGTGGAGCCCGTGATCACCTCGGGACCGACCAGCGGCGCGATCACGACGTCGTGCTGGTCGAGAAGCTGCTCCGCAGGATAGGTGCAGAGCAGGAAGCCGGTGTGCGCACCCCGCTGCCGCGCACGCCGCAGCGCGCCGTGGACGTAAGGCGTGGTGCCCGACGTGGCAATGCCCAGCACAAAGTCGGCCGGGCCTACTCCCCGCTCGTCCATGGCCGCCGCGCCGTCCTCCGCGTGGTCCTCCGCTCCCTCCTGCGCGCGCACCAGCGCCGCCGGCCCGCCGGCGATCACACCCTGGACGAGCTCCGGCGGCGTGCCGTAGGTGGGCGGCATCTCGGCCGCGTCCAGCACTCCCAGCCGACCCGAAGTGCCCGCCCCCACGTAAAACAGCCGCCCGCCACGCCGGAAACAGTCGACGACGATGTCAATGCAGCGGGCAATCTCCTTCCGCTCCTCGCCGACTGCCTCCGCGACCATCCGGTCCTCGGCGTTGATCAGGTCGACGACGCCGAGCGTCGAGAGCTCGTCGATGCGGGCACTGCGAGGGTTGCGTTGCTCGGTGAGACGCGGGTCCAGGGGCGAGGCGCTAGCGCTCATACCATCCCGTCCGGGCGCAGGCGGGTTGCGTGATCCTCCATACGGCGACTACATTACCAAGCTTGTAAGCTTATCCTGTCCAGGCAGTTATGGCAACCGAGCGGCGCCCGCCGCAGCGCGGGAGGGCGTCGGCCTTTTTCCCCCTGGCAACTTCAGAAGGAACCTGCATGCGAACCTTACTCTTGCTCTCCGCTCTCGGGCTCCTCTTTGCCGCCCCGCCCGCGGCCGCGCAGTTCCGCCAGGTGCGGAGGATTCCGGAGACCTGGGCTACGGTCTGGGCCGGCGGCTACCATGATCCGGGCCAGGTGACGGATGTCACGGGCAGGTGGAACTTCGGCGCCGCGTTGGCTGGCGGGCTGGGTGTGCATCGCCGGGTGGGGCCCGGACTGGCGCTGGGACTCGAGGGCTCGTTCGCTTCCGCGCCCTACGAGCGCGAGGACAGCACCGGCGTGCTGGTCGATGAGGGGCAAGCGCGGCTGGTGACCGGCCTGCTCTCGGGCCGGCTCCGCTACGGCGGGGGCGATGCCGTTTCGCTTTACCTCACGGGCGGGGCGGGCGCGTTCGTCTACGGCATGCCGGAGCTTGACCGCTGGGACCCGGACCTGGCCCTGCTGACGGGGGCCGGCCTCGAGTACCGGGCGGGGACGAGCAAAGCCTTCTTCCTCGAGTGGGGGCGATTCTGGGCCTTCCATCAGCGGGCAGGCGTGAAGAGCAATTCCACCAAGCACTCCATGATCCGGGTGGGCGCGCGCGCCGGCTGGTAGCATCGGCCTGGGCGGGCCGGCTTCCGGCCGCGCGTCGGGCGCGGCCAGCACGGCGATGAAGGAGCCGCTGGAGAGGCGCATGAGTTTGCGCCATTTCCGGCAGCGCCGCCGCTTCAGGAGGTAGCGCATGGCGGATCGGCTGCAGAAGCGCAGGAGCAGAACCGACTGGATGCTGCGGCGGTGGCTGCTGGTTGCGGCCCTCGCCGCCTGTGCCGCCCCGCCCGAGGTGCCGACCCCGGCGGCGGAGAGCGCAGGCAGCGCCGTCGCCGAGCCTCTGGCCCGCGTGGCGGAGCGGGTGCCGGCCGCCTGGCGCTATCCCCTCGAGAGCTACGCAGCCTCTTCCAGCGTGGCTCTCCTGGTAAGCGATGCGCCGCTGGCGACGCAGGTGGGGGCGGCGGTGCTGGAAGCCGGCGGCAATGCCGTGGACGCGGCCGTTGCTACGGCTTTCGCCCTGGCCGTCGTCTATCCGGAAGCGGGCAACCTGGGGGGCGGCGGGTTCCTGGTCTTCCGCCCGGCACTGGGCACGCCGGCCGCCCTGGATTTCCGCGAGGCGGCGCCCCTGGCCGCCACCCGCACGATGTTCCTGGACGAGCGCGGCGCGGTGACCGACCGCTCCATCACGGGGCACCTGGCCGCCGGGGTTCCGGGCAGCGTGGCCGGATTATGGGAAGCGCACCGGCGCTACGGCATTCGCCGCTGGGCCGAACTGCTGGCGCCGGCCATCCGGCTGGCCGAGGAAGGCTTCACGGTAGACGCAGAATTCGCGGAGTCGGTAGCCGGCGAGGCGAAGCGGCTGGCAGGCTTTCCCGCCTCGGCGGCGCTATTCCTGCCCGGCGGCAAGCCGCTCGCCGCCGGCAGCACCTGGCGCAACCCCGAGCTAGCGGCCGTGCTGCGCCGTATCGCGGCCCGCGGCCCGGCCGGGTTCTACGAGGGGGAGACAGCGGACCTGATCGTCGCGGAAATGCGCCGCGGCGGCGGCCTCATCACAGGCGAGGACCTGCGCCGCTACCGCGCGCACTGGCGCGAACCTGTGCAGTTCGATTATCGCGGCTACCGCGTCATCTCGATGCCGCCCCCGTCTTCCGGCGGCCTTACGCTGGCCTTGATCGCCAACATCCTGGAAGGTTACGACCTGCGCGCCATGGGCTGGCATTCCGCCGACGCCTTGCACGTCACCGCGGAAGCCATGCGGCGCGCGTTCGCGGACCGCAACCACTACCTGGGCGACCCGGACTTCGTACGCATTCCGCGGGCGCGGCTGCTTTCCAAAGGCTACGCGGCGGAGCGGCGGGCGAGCATAGCCCTGGCGCAGGCGACGCCCTCGTCCGCCATCTCACCGGGGCTGGGCGCCGGCGCCGAAGGCGAGCATACCACGCACCTTTCCGTGGTGGACGCGGCTGGGAACGCGGTAGCGCTCACTACGACCATCAACGAGCTGTACGGCTCGGCGGTCACCGTCAGCGGTGCGGGTTTCCTGCTGAATGACGAGATGGATGACTTTACGGCCAAGCCGGGCACGCCGAACCTCTATGGCCTGGTCCAGGGCGAGGCGAACGCGATTGCGCCGGGGAAACGCATGCTCTCGGCCATGACCCCCACGATCGTGCTGGGGCGCAATCGGCAGACTCTGCTCATCACCGGCGCGCGTGGCGGACCGCGCATCATCACCGCCGTCTTCCAGGTGCTCTCGAATCTTGTCGACCACGGCCTGGACCTGGTGGCCGCCGTGAATACACCGCGGATCCACCACCAGCACCTGCCGGATGTGCTCTACTACGAGCGCGACGGACTGAACGCGGCAACTGTGGATTCGCTGACCCTGCGCGGGCACAGCGTGGAAGCGCGCAGCGGCTATATCGGCAGCGCGCCGTCGCTCCTGCGGCTGGGCGACCACTGGGTGGGTGTGCCCGATCCCCGACAGGGCGGGCTGGCCGCCGGACCGCGTTAAGCGGCTGCGCGGCTTCGCGTGATTATTGGTATTTCCCGAATCGAGCCCTAACCTAACTGGCGGCCAGCCGCACCTGGACGGGCGCGTCCAGTCGGATGACGAGCCTGGATCCCGCCGCAGCGCCAGCGGCCAGAGGAGAATTGACGCGATCCAGATCATTTGCTTGCTCATAACACCCTCCGCGGGTGGGGACCCTGCTTGAACGGAACAGTTGTTCAGGGTAAGTTGGCAACAGCGCTGGCCCCTCCGGGGGGGCAGGCGCAAGCAGGGGCAACCTGTATGCCAGCCGCTCGTATCCCGCCGCACTGCGCCCGTTCGGCCGTATGAAAGAACTAGGCACGCTGCTGCCGTACCTCCGGCCCTACCGCGCCGGTATAGCCTGGGGCCTGCTGCTGGTGGTCCTGGCGAACGCCTTTGCCGTGGTTGCGCCGCAGCTCCTGGGGCTGGCCATCGATGCGCTGGAGCGGCCGGGCGTCACGGGGCGGGTGGTCCTGGGGTATGCCGGGCTGGTCGTGCTCACGGCCCTGCTGGCTGGCGCGGCGCGGTACGGCATGAGGGAGTTACTGAACGGGATCAGCCGCCGGATCGAGACAGATTTGCGCGACGCGTTTTTTGACCACCTTCTGCGTCTGGACGCCTCGTTCTACGGCCGCGTCCGCACGGGCGACCTGATGAGCCGGGCGACCAACGATACGCAGGCGGTGCGGCAGGCGGTTGGCCCCGCAGTGATGTACCTGGTCAACACGATGGTGATGATGGCGCTGGCGCTGGGGCTCATGCTGCGGATCAGCCCGCGTCTCACCCTGCTTGCGCTGGCGCCACTGGTGTTCCTGCCGCCCGCCGTGCTCTGGTTCGGCCGGGTCATCCATCAGCGATTCGAGCGGATCCAGGAGCATTTCGGCGTGCTGTCGACGCTGGTCCAGGAGAACCTGGCCGGCGCGCGCATTGTCCGCGCCTACGTGCAGGAAGCGGCTCAAGAACGGGAATTCGACCGGCTGAACGGCGAGTACTTGCAAAAAAACATGGCGCTGGCCCGCGTGTCCGGCGTCTTCTATCCCGTCCTCACGTTCTTTGCCGGATTGGGCATGGTGATCGTGCTCTGGTTCGGCGGGCGGCAGGTCATGGCAGGGCGGATCTCGGTGGGTGACTTCGTCGCCTTCGGCTTCTACCTGGCCATGCTGACCTGGCCCATGATCGCGCTGGGCTGGGTGATCAACCTGTTCCAGCGCGGCGCGGCATCCATGGGACGGATCAATGCGATCTTCCAGAGGCGGCCGGCGGTGCGGCCGCCTGCCAGGCCCGCTCGACTGCGCCGGCTGCGGGGGGAAATCGAGTTCCGGGAGGTCTACTTCCGCTATCCGGGCAGCGAGCAGGAAACCCTGCGGGGGATCTCCTTCCACATCGCGGCCGGGCAGACCGTGGCACTGGTGGGACCGACCGGGTCGGGAAAGTCGACCGTGGTCGACCTGCTGGCGCGACTCCATGACCCCACGGCAGGCGACGTCCTGCTGGATGGCGTGCCGCTGCCGGAACTCGCGCCCGCCGACCTGCGCCGGGCGCTCGGGGTGGTGCCGCAGGACACGTTTCTCTTCTCGGAGACCATTGGTCAGAACATCGCGCTCGGGCTGCCGCCCGGTGAAGCGGCGGAGGACCGCGTCCGTGACTCGGCGGTCATTGCCCGGCTGGACGAGACGATTGCTCGCCTGCCCCACGGCTACGACACCCGTCTGGGCGAGCGCGGGATCAACCTCTCGGGGGGGCAGCGGCAGCGTGCCGCACTGGCGCGCGCGCTGGCACGCGATCCGCACATCCTCATCCTGGATGACGCGTTGAGCGCCGTCGACACCAGGACGGAGGCCGAGATCCTGCAGGGGTTACGGCGCGTGCTCGACGGACGCACGGCATTGATCATCAGCCACCGCGTCACGGCGGTCATGGGTGCGGACCTGGTGCTCGTGCTGGATGACGGCCGCGTGGTCGAGCGCGGCACACACGCCGACCTGGTTGCCCTGGGCGGCCTCTACGCCTCGCTGCTGCGCCGGCAGTTGCTGGCAGAGGATCTCGAGCGGGACGCCCTGGCCGCCGCGCCGCTCGAAGTCTGAGAACGGAAATGGCCCTGTCCACGATCCTGCTGATCGAAGATAACGGCATTCGCGCGCCGCTGCCTCGGGCAGAGCGTCAGAGCCGCTCCAGCAGGAAGTCAGGCGTCAGCCGGGCGAAGTAGCCGGAGAGAACCGTGAACTGCCCGGTGGCCAGCAGCAGCCCCGCCAGCACCAGCATGACTCCAGCAGCTTTCTCGAGGGCGGGAAGCAGGCGGCGCAGGTTACGGGATGCCTGGAGGAACGCGCCGGTCGCCAGCGCAGCCAGCAGGAAGGGAAGGGCGAGCCCCAGCGCATAGCCGCCCAGGAGCAGCACCCCACCGGTCATGGTAGCGCGGACGGAGGCGTAGGTCAGCACCGCGCCCAACACGGGACCGATGCAGGGGGTCCAGCCCGCGCCGAACACGATTCCGGCCCCCACCGCGCCGAGGTACCCCGCGGGCCGGCTGGGGAGCTGAGCGCGCCACTCCCGCAGCAGCAGGTTGAAGCGCAGCACCCCCAGCAGGTGCAGGCCGAAGAGGACGATCAGGGCGCCGCCGATGCGGGCGATCCAATCCTGGTAGCGCAGCAGCAACTGCCCGGCTATGGTGGCGGAAGCGCCGAGCAGGAGGAAGACCAGACTGAACCCGCCCACGAAGAGCAGGGAGGGGACGAGCACCGCACTGCGGCGGCCGCCCCGGCTCAGGTCATCGATGCTCAGGCCCGTGACAAAGCTCAAATAGCTGGGCACCAGCGGCAGCACGCACGGCGAAAGGAAGGAGAACACGCCGGCCAGGAAAGCTACAGCCAGGGAAATGGATCCATCCATATCGACCCCATCCACAAGCAGGTTCCGGCGGCTCCGTCGTGCCGCCTACCGTCTCTATTACCGCATCAAGTATCTTCCGTTCGCGGCGGAACGGCGCCGCCGACGCGAGGATGGCCGCCGCGGCTTCGTCGTCGTGCAGATCGACGCCCTGGCCCACGAGGACCTGGAGCGGGCGATCGGCCGTGGCTACCTGCCCCACCTCAAGCGGCTCATCGAGCGGCACGGCTGGAGGCTGCAACGCTACCCCGCCGGCCTACCCAGCGCCACCCCTGCGGCTCAGGCGGCGATCTTCTATGGAACCAGGGAACGCATCCCCGCGTTCCGCTTCTACGAAAAAGGCGAGCAGCGCGTCATCGTCGGGACGCAGCTCGCCTCGATGCAGTTCATCCGGGACCGGCTTCCCGCCGAGGGCGTGCTGCGGGGCGGCTCGAGCTACGCAAACCTCTATGACGGCGGCGCCGACCGCGTCGTTTTCACCCTCTCGGGGCGGCGGCAGCAGCCACTATTCCAGAAGATGGGGGGCGGCAGGCTGCTCCTGCTCCTGCTGCTGCACCCCCTGCGCCTGGTGCGGATGTTCCTGGCCAGTGGCTGGGAGTACCTGCGCGAAGAGCGGGACCGGCTGCTCAGCCAGATGCGGGGACAGTACACCTACTACTGGTGGTACCTGCCCTTCCTGCACATTGGCGCGAATGTGATCCTGCGCGAGCTGCAAACCCTGGCCGTGCTGCTGGACATCTACACGGGCGTGCCGGCGATCTACACGACCTACAACCTCTACGACGAGTTCGCGCACCACTTCGGCCCGTCGTCCAGGACAGCGCTGAAGGGGCTGCGCGCACTGGACCGCCGGATCGGCGAGATCCTGCGCATGCTGCACCGTCTGCCCGGCCGCCCGTATGACATCTACATCCTGAGCGACCATGGCCAGACGCCGGCGGTGCCGTACCGCGTCCGCTACGGCGAGACGCTGGGCGACACCATCCTGGCCGCCGTCGAGCACGGCGTTTACGTGCTGGCCGGCACGGGCGATTATGCGCCGCCCCGCGAAGCCATGGACTTCCTGGTGCGCGAGCTGGAAGAGGTGGCGGGCGAATCCCCGCCGCCAGCCCGGCAGCTCGGCCTCCGTTTCGGGCGGTGGCTGCGCCGCCATTACCAGCTCTTCCCGCTGGTGGCCGAGACCGTGCGCAGCGCGGACGCCGGCAGTCACGGCGTGCCACCGCTGGTGGTCACCTACTCCTCCTCGCTGGCCCACGTTTACTGGACGGAGCCCGCACGGCCCCTCTCCTTCGACGAGATCCGCGGCCAGCCGGACCGACGCGCCCTCTACTACTTCCTGGTCGCTCACCGCGGCATTGGCCTGGTCATCACGCGGGTGGTGGATGGGGCGCACGTGGAAAGCGCGAGCGGCCGGGCCCTGGTCAGCCCCGGCGGCGAGACGGAAGTGCTGCAGGGGGAGGATCCACTGCGCGACTATGCTCGCACCGAGGTCGAGCGCCGGGCCGTTGCCCAACTCGTGCAAATGCCCAACGCCGGGGACCTGGTGCTCTTCGGCGCCTATGACGCGGAGCGGGATCTCTGCATCTGCTTTGACGACCAGGTCGGTGCCCACGGCGCCCTGGGCGGGCGGCAGTTCTGGCCTTTCCTGCTCACGCCAAGCGGGCTCGTACCCCCCGGCTACCGCATCGAGGATCCGCTCGACCTGCATCCCCTGCTGCAGCGGACGGCCGAAGCGCCAACGGCACTCCAGGCCCCTGCCGGGGTGTGAGGCGCGAGGCGCGCTCCGGCGTGGGCCCTGCCTTGCTCGCTTTGGTGGCCGCCCCCGCAGGGACCCGGGCTCGGGCTCCACTTCGCTGGGCTCGGGCTCGGGCTCGGGCTCGGAAACGGCCGGCTACCACGGCATCACGCGAACGTTTCGGCAAAGCGGTAGCCGATCATCTTGTAGATCAACTTGGCCACCAGGAAATCCGGTGCGGCCAGCCCGGGAATGGGCGCGAGTTCGACGACGTCGCAGCCCACGACGTTTCGCTCGCGGAACACGCGTCGCAGCAGTTCGAGCACGGGGTACCAGCCCAGGCCGCCCGGCTCGGGCGTGCCCGTGGAAGGCACGATGGCCGGATCGAAACAGTCGACGTCGAACGTGATGTAGACGTCGGGCGCGAGCCGCTCCAGCACTTCCTCGATCCACTGCGCGCCGCCCTGCAGCCTGTCGGCAAGGAAGAGGTGCACCCCCGTGGAGCCGCGGGCGAGGTCGCGCTCCTCACGGGTCAGCGCCCGCACGCCGACGGCCACCAGGTCGGCCCGCCCGAGCACGCGGTGCATGACCGAGGCATGGGAATGCGCGGTGCCCTCGTACTCCGGGCGCAGGTCGGCGTGAGCGTCGAACTGGAGTACACTCAGCCGGCGCGGCGGTGAAGAGGCCGCCAGCCGGTCCGCCCACGCCAGCACGGGCGCGCTGCTCAGGGAATGTTCGCCCCCCAGCAGCACGATCCACTTCTCGGGCGTCAGCTCGAGAATCCGGTCGTAGGCGGCGCGCAGCTCCTCGAGCGCTGCCGCCGGCCCCACCCCCGTCAATTGCAGCGCGGGCAGTGTGGCAATGCCAACCTGGTACGGCTCGGCGTCGAGCTGCTGGTCATACAACTCGAGGAAGCGGGACGCCTCCACGATCGCGCGCGGCCCGCTTCGCGCCCCCGCGCCGTAGCTGGTAGTCGATTCGTAGGGCACGGGCAGCACCACGACACGGGCGGCCTCGAACGCGCTGGCCGACTCATCCAGACCCAGGAAGTTGTGCGGCAACTCCCAGCCCAGACCGCGCAATGGCTCCGGAACCTGCATGAGACCTCCCATCCCGTCAGGGTGGGGCAAAAATAAGGGGCCCCGCCCGGGAGCCCCCGCATTACGCCGGTTCGGCATCGCCCTTTCAGCCGCAGAACACGACGGCCGCGACCACTGTGACCCAGCTCCCGTCCTCCGGGCCCTCCGCGTCCATAGTTGTATTTACCGTCTCGACGATCTCGCCGCCCAACTTCCACTGCTCCCGCCGCACGTCCCACGCCTCCTCGGGGTTGAACGGAATGCCCAGTACCGTGGCCAGCATCGAGGCCGCCAGATCTTCCGCATAGTCCCCAGC
>JACQVE010000116.1 GCA_016209965.1 Gemmatimonadota bacterium
CCCTGCTTGGGGTCCGTGACGCGCCCCTTGACCCACTCGATCTTTGCGGGTACGAAGACCTCGACTTCCTGCCCGCGCTTCACCTTGAGGCGTTTCGGGTTGGCGGCCTTGCAACGCGGGCAGACGGCGGCGCCCATGAAGCTAGCGCCACACTTGGGGCATCGGTTCTCGGCCATGGTGGTCGCTCCCCCGCTCAAGTCCGTCTCAGCACGATGAGCAGCTCGGCGGGCTCGTTCTGGCCGTCCCGGTCGAAATCAAAGCTGGCGTTGTCATCCAGGAGCGTGAGCGCTGAGCCCGAGAGCGCGAAGCTGAAGGTCCGATCACTGAACGGGCCCGCGGTGAAGTCGGCCGCCAGCTTGTCATTGCCCTGGATGGTCATGATCCCCGCCACGGTAAAATCGACGGTCTGGAAAGTGGCCGGATCGAATGTCCTCAGGATCCCGCTGAACTGGCCGTTGGAGGCAATGTTGACCTGAAAACTGCCGCCGAATTGTATGAGGTCGATCCTCGTTGTGGCATTGGCCTTACTGGTGAACTGGAAGCGGGAAGCGGTATAATTGCCGGCCAGATCGCCGAGCGTGGGGTTGGTGATGTCACCGTCGCCACAGGCGAGGAGCAGTATCGCGAGCGCAATGCCGCCCGACAACGATTTTGCGGGTCGCATCGAGGTCTCCTGGCCGCGGCCGTGCTTCGGGCGTCTGCTCTGCTGGATCGGCAGGCAAAGTAGGGGCAGTGCCCGCGGAAGTCCACGGCTGGCGAGTCGGCCGCGTCGGGGCATGGGTGTGCCAGGCGCGCAACTGCTCGCAGGGCGACGCTCCCTACCGGTAATCGCGGGGCTCGCCCTGCTCCTTGCCCTTGTGCTGGATGCGGGATCAGCCCGGGCGCAAGGCTTCGGCAGAGGCGTGCGCCGCACGGCCCCCCTGCACCTGACCCCCTACTTCGGCGGGCTGCGCTTCACCGTCCTGGGCGAGGTGGTGGGCACGCAGTTCGACCCGGCGCGCGGACTGGGTCAGCCCGGTGATCTCCTGGTGGATGTCGATCTCGATGCGGAGCCGACCCGCGTTCTGGGGATAACTCTCGGCTGGGCGGCCGCCGGCTGGCTCGACCTGCGGCTGAACGCGGCGTTGGCGTCCACCACGCTGCGGGTGACCGGCACGGCCGTGCGGCGCGACGGGACGGGCGGGCTGAACGTGGACGTGGGCGGCGTGGGCGACGTCGCCGTGCGCTATCTGGGGCTGGACGCCGTGTGGCGGCCGCTGGGCCGGGAGCGCCGGCTCAGCCCCTTCCTGGCTGTCGGCGCGGGCGTGGACCTGTGGGATCTCGACCGGCTGGAGGACCTGGAGAGCCTCGCCTTCCTGGTGGGCGCACGCTTCGGGTTCAAGCCCGTGGATGCCACGCTGCTGGCCGCCACGCTGGGCGCGGGCGCCGAGATCCGCCTGACCTCGCGGCTGGCGCTGCGGCTCGAGCTGCTGGACCGCGTGGACAACAACCCCGTGGACATTGGCGATTTCCAGATCGGCGAGACCTTTGCCGGCGCAGCCGAGGCGGCGAAGTTCGTGCACAACATCCACTACGTGGGCGGCCTGGCCCTGTTTTTTCCCTGATGCGTCGGCTGCGGGCCTCGATTGGAGGTTCCCACTCGCTGGCTAAAACCGCGTCCTCCAGGCCGCCTGCACGCGAGCCACCCCCTTCACCCCCCAGCCGCCGCCGCGGCGATGATCCTCGGCGTGGATGAAGTTGAGACCCGCATCCCAGTTCAGCTCGCCGCGGGGCACACGCCAGGTGCCGCTGAGGCTGGGCCGGAGCGTCGTCTCGACCTGGCCGACCAGCAGCAGGTCGTGTCCCGAGAAGGCGTCCGCGGGCCAGGGCTCGCGGATGTCGTCCTCGCCCCGGAACTGCAGCGCGAGCCGCGGCTTGAGCACCAGCCGCGTATCCAGGAACCAGTCGGCCTGGAGCGATCCAGTGATGGCGTCCGCCACGTCGCGGCCCAGGCCCAGTGACTCGACCGTGTAGTAGAAGAGCCGGTGTATGCGGCTGCGGTAGGCGAGGCTGTTGAGCAGGGAGAAGTCGGCCCGCAGTGACAGCCGGGGTGCGGCCGCAGGGAGCTGGACGCCCAGCGCGGCGCCGTACTGGGTGAGCCCCTCGGCCATCCCCTCCTCGCCCACCATGGTGTTGTCCAGCAGGAAAGCGCCGTAGGTGACCAGCCCCGGGCGCGGGCGCCACCAGACTTCGAGGAGACCCAGGGCGTTCGTCTCCTGATTGCCACTAGGACTGATCTCCCAGACCCCGACCGGGTTGGCCAGGTTGAAGTCGAAGGGGCGGTTCACGCCGCCGTAGACCACGGATTCACTCAGGCCCAGGGTCAGGTTCTCGCGGATCTGCCAGTCGAAGCGGTGGGAGGAGAAGTAGCGCGTAGTGTCGGCCTTGAAGTCATTGAGGAAGGTGAGGAAGCCGGTCAGCGCGACGCGATCGCTGCCGAAGCGGTAGGCGACGTGGTCGTAGCTGTAGGCGTAATTCGAGACCAGGAAGCCGGCTGTCCCGGGGAGCCCCCAGTTCCTGTAGGTGCGGCCGAAGAAGAGGCGGACGTACGGGAACTGCACCTCGACGTAGCCGTCCTCGACGCGGTAGCCGCAGCGGCCGATGATGGGATCGCACTCGCGCGGCGCGATGGCCAGTCCGCCCGGGAACTGCGGGTCATTCAGGTAATGGTTGTCCCACCGGATGCGGAACCCGGTGGCGACGGCCGGCGCTTCGCCGATCAGGTCCAGGTCGAGGGTCGGGAAGAGCGCCGCCCCGCCCTCCGGGCGCAGGGCGTCCCGGTGTTTATGACTGAGCGCTTTCACGCCCGCGCCCAGCCGGCGCTCGAAGCGCAGCTCCTGTGCGCCGGCCCCCTCCAGCAGGCGCATCTCGAACGCCAGCTCCTGCGCGATGGCCTCGGCCCACGGCCGCTCCTCCGCGAGTAACGCGCCGCTCTCCCGCGCCGCGCGCACGGCGTGCGCGACATCCATGCGGCGGTAGGGCTGGATCAGCGGCTGCAGGCTGCCCAGGCGTCCGCGCGCGAGGAGGACGTCGATGTAGTCGTAGGCCCAATGGCCGAGCGGCAGATAAGCCGAGGCGAAGAACGCGGCAGCCGTGGCAGTTGCCGCTCCGGCGGGCGGCGCCTCCCGAGCGGGTGCCTGAGCCCTGAGCAGCCCAATGTTCAGGAACAGCAATGTCGGGGCTACGGTGGTCAGGCAGAGGCAACGCAGGCGGGCATTCTTCTGCATCCCCTAGCATCTCCCGCGTCAGAGCAAGGCGGTTCGACGCGGGATAAGGTAGCGCGGCCCGGCGGGTGGCGGCAAACTACCTACTTGGGCGCCGGCACCCTCCGCAGCGGGATCGAGACCGACACCTGGTGGGTGAGCACTCGCGCCTCCTGCAACGTGAGTGGCCCCGAGGGCGCCAGAATGATGTCGGAGGCCGAGGCCAGCTCGGCACCGCGCCGTCCGCCCCAGGGGAAGGCGACGCCGGGCCGCCCGCTGCCCGTGGTCAGCCGGCCGACATAGCGGATGTCGAACTCGGGGAAGGTCAGGCTCGCGCCCCAACTGGGCGTCCACTCCGCCCAGCTCTCCTGCTGCTCCCGCTTCACTTCCTCGATGTGGTTGTACTGGTCCAGCCAGTAGCGGATGGACCGGATCTGCAGCCCGAGCTGGAAGCCGAAGCGCTCCATTTCCCGGCTGATGCCGCCGCGGAAGAGAGCGTTCGAGAAGCGAAAATCATTATCTACCGTCTTGCCGCCCACCGGGATGATGCGCCCGCTGCGCGTCTTGACGGCCTCTGCCGCTTCCGCCCAGGTGTCGCTCCAGATGGGCTCGTAGATCAGGTCCAGCGCGACCGTGGCCGGCCCCTCCGAGCGGGAGGCGCCAACGCCGAAGTTGTAGGCCCACGAGTTCCCGGGGTCGCGCGGGATGTTCATGATCTCGTAGTTCGGGATCTTGGGGTGTGTCTTCCAGTTGGCCGTCAGGATCCCGCCCACGCGCCAGCCGCCCGGCGAGTGCGGCGCGACGTAGCCCAGGTGCGCGCCCCAGGTGTAGGTGCGGTCCAGGTTGTTCTCGACCCGCGTCTGCAGGTGGCAGCGGTCCCTCGGCTCGCAGATCCAGTTCACGTAGGTCACGTCGTGGCGCATGTCGAAGCGGTGGTGGAGCAGCAGCAGCTCGAAGAAGCTGTTCCGCTCCCGTTCCGCGACCAGCCCCAGGCGGTAGTCCAGCAGGTGACCCGACTGCTCGATGTCCTGACTCAGCGCGTAAAGCAGGTCGACGCCGTCCACGGCGTCGAGCCCGGCCCAGAACAGACTGCCGGCCAGGGCGAGCCCGCGGCTGCCCAGCTTCCGGCCCAGCATGCCGAAGGCGTACAGGTTGCTCGAGGAGCGCTCGCTCAGCAGGGGCGCCGTCGAGAAGAAGTTGCTGGTCAGGTCCCGGGCGGCGGCCTCGAGGACGGCAAACCGGGTGTTTGCACCTGCGGCCTCGAGCTGCTGCAGTGCCAGCGACGCGCCGCCGAACCAGTCCCCGGAAGCGAGCAGCGCGCTGATGGGCAGTGTGCGGCCGGCGGCGCCGTCGTCGGAGACGTTGTAGAAGGTCGGAGCGCCCAGGAAGTGCGAGCGCTGCACGCGGCCCCCCTTGGCCGGGTTGACGAACGCGTCCAACAGCGGATCCTCGAGTGCGATCGAGACGCCGCCCATGCCCAGGTTGCGGGACGGGAAGACCAGGAACTGGTCGCCGGCCGCGACGGGCACCGTCTTCAGGTTGATGAGCTGGGCGTGCGCGGCTGCGGGGAGCGCCGCGGCTGAGAAAGCCAGGAGCAATGCGGGTCCGATGCGACGTCGCGCGGTTCTCATGGTCGTCCTCCTGGATGGACGGAGAAGACCCGCTCGCGCGGGGCTCACGCAGGAAGAACGTGTGGGTGGGCGCAGCCGTGACAACGCTTGTCGGGGCCGGGTGCCGGACCTAGCTTGGCGCCGCATTCCAGTGACAGAACCCCCGGAAGCGGAGCAGTCAACCATGAAGGGACGAATCGCGTCATGGCCCCTGGGGCTGGCCGCGCTGCTGGGCTGCGCCAGCGCGGGATCGGAGCCGGCCACGGGCCCGGCGCCGCAGGCTGCGGCGGCCGAAGCGGAAGCCTTCGCCTCGACCTACCAGCCGCTGCCCTCGCAGCCGACACTCATCCGAAACGCCACCATCCTGACCGCGGCGGGCCCCCCACTGCAGCACGCCTCGCTGCTCATGCAGGAGGGCAAGATCGTGGCGGTCGGTCTGGAAGTGGCCGCTCCCCAGGGTGTGGTGGTCGTGGATGCTACGGGCAAGTGGGTCACGCCCGGGATCATTGACAACCACTCGCATCTGGGCGTGTACCCGGCACCCGGGACGCAGGCGCTGTCGGATGGCAATGAAGCCACCGACCCGAACACGGCGCAGGTCTGGGCGGAGCACTCGGTCTGGCCGCAGGACCCGCAGTTCCCGCTGGCGCGGGCGGGCGGTGTGACCAGCATGCAGGTGCTGCCCGGCTCGGCCAACCTGTTCGGCGGCCGCGGCGTGGTGCTGAAGAACGTGCCCTCCCGCACGGTACAGGGGTTGAAGTTCCCGGGCGCGCCGCACACGCTGAAGATGGCGTGCGGCGAGAACCCGAAGCGGGTGTACGGCAGCCGGAACCGCTTCCCCTCGACGCGCATGGGCAACGTGGCCGGCTACCGCGCGGCATGGATCAAGGCGCGCGAGTACCGCGAGAAGTGGGAGCGCTGGGGGAAGAGCAGCCGTCGGGACCCCGAGAAGGAGCCTGCCCGCGACCTGCAGCTCGAGACCCTGGCCGGTGTGCTGGACGGCAAGATCCTGATCCAGAACCACTGCTACCGTGCCGACGAGATGGCCATCATGATGGACATCGCCAGGGAGTTCGGCTACCGCATTGCGGCGTTCCACCACGCCGTCGAGGCGTACAAGGTGCGCGACCTGCTGGCGGCCCAGGGTATCTGCGCCAGCATGTGGGCCGACTGGTGGGGCTTCAAGATCGAGGCGTATGACGGGATCATGCAGAACATCCCGCTGGTGCACGAGGCTGGCGGCTGCGCCATTGTGCACTCGGACTCGGAGGAGGGGATTCAGCGGCTGAACCAGGAGGCGGCCAAGGCCATGCGGGCGGCGCAGGAGATGGGGATGGATGTTGATCGCGAAGATGCGATCCAGTGGATCACTCTCAATCCGGCGCGCTCGATCGGGATCGACCGCTGGACGGGCTCGCTCGAAGCCGGGAAGATGGCGGATGTGGTGATCTGGTCCGGCGACCCGTTCAGCATCTACGGCAGGGCGGAGCAGGTGTTCATCGACGGGGCGCTGGTCTATGACCGCGCAGACCCACGGCGCCGGCCCCGCACGGATTTCCAGGTCGGGCTCGTGCCGGAGGTGGTTCCATGAACGGCGTGGCGAGGGTCGCTCGCAGCGCAGGCTGGCGCGGCGCGGGCAGCGGCCGGGCGCGCGGCGCGGTGAGCTTGGAGAGGGAGGCCCGCGCTGCGCTCTGGAGTGTGGGCGTAGCGCTCCTTCTTGCCGTGGCTGCGCCGGCGGCCGCGCAGACCGTGGCGATTGTCGGCGCCAGGGTGCACCCTGTTTCCGGCCCGCCACTCGACGGCGCCACGGTGTTGATCCGGGACGGAAAGATCGCGGCCCTAGGGCGCGACGTGATCGTCCCGCCGGACGCGCAGCGGATCGATGCGACCGGGAAGGTCGTGACGCCCGGGTTCCTGGATTCCGCGACGGAGCTGGGCGTGGTCGAGATCGGCCTCGCGCCCGGCACCGTGGACGCTTCCACGGAGGACGACCGCATCACCGCGGCCTTTACCGTCGCGGACGCGCTGAACCCGCAGTCCACGCTCATCCCGGTCACGCGCGTCGAGGGCATCACGCGGGCGGTCGTGCTCCCGGCGCCGGGCGCATCGCTCATTGCTGGCCGCGGCGTACTGGTCGAGCTGGGGAGCGATCGCGCAACGGAAATGATCCAGAAGAACCCGGTGGGCATGTTCGCGGTGCTGGGCGAGGCCGGGGCGGAGAAGGCGGGCGGGGCGCGCGGCGCGGCGCTGCTCCGGCTGCGCGAGGCGCTCGAGGACGCCCGCGATTTCGCCGCCAACCGCCGCTCCTTCGAGGCGGGACAGCGCCGGGAGTACGCCATGAGCCGGCTGGACCTCGAGGCCATGGCCCCCGTGATCCGCGGCGAGCTGCCCCTGGCCCTGAGCGTGGACCGCGCCAGTGACATCCTGGCCGCGCTCCGCCTTGCCCAGGACTACGGGCTCGAGCTGATCCTGCTGGGCGCGGCCGAGGCGTGGCGGGTGGCGGGCGAGATCGCCCGGGCCGGCGTGCCCGTGGTGATCAACCCGTTCAGCAATATCCCGGGGTTCGACAACCTGGGCGCGACGCTCGAGAACGCGGCCCGCCTCGAGGCCGCCGGCGTGCTGGTGGCATTCGCGACCTTCGACGCGCACAACTCCCGCAAGCTGAAGCAGGGCGCGGGCATCGCCGTGGCCTACGGCATGCCGTGGGAGGCCGGGCTGCGCAGCGTGACCCTCACCGCGGCACGGATCTGGGGCATTGCCGACCGCTACGGCTCGCTCGAGCCGGGGAAGGACGCCGACGTCGTGATCTGGTCCGGCGACCCCTTCGAGCTGCTCACCCGTGTCGAGCACGTATTCATCCGCGGCCGGGAAGTGCCGCCCGACACGCGCCAGCGCGAGCTGTTCCTGCGCTACCGCGACCTGCGCTCGCTGCCCGGCGCGCGACCGTAAGTGGTCGAGTTCGTGAGGACGGTCGTCACCGGCCGGGCAGCAGGCGCGCGGTGGTGAAGGCGGCTAAGAGCATCTCGGCGGCCAGGCCGGCCACGATCAGGCCCGCGGCGCAGCCTGCGGCGGCGAGTGCAGCCCAGCGCTCGGCCCCGAAGCCGGGCGCGGGCGCGGCGCGGAAGTAGGCGGGGCCCAGCACGCGGGCGTAATAGGCGAGGGAGAGGACGGTGTTGGCGGCGGCCAGGATCGCCAGCCAGGTGTAGCCGGCCATCTCCACGAGCGCGGTCACGCCCTCCCGCACGAACACCACCGCCCAGGGATACATGTAGACCATTTCCATGTCGAAGGCGAGGAAGAGGAGGGCCATGGCGTAATAGCGGACGTGGAAGCGGCTCCAGGCGTGGACGCGTGGCGGCTTGCCCCCGGCGAAGGGGACGCGCTCGGGCGCGGTCCACCCCGGCGGGTTCAGCGCGTCGCCCAGCCAGCGGAGGACCAGCCATGCGCCGGCCGCCCCCAGGAAGACGGTTAGCGCGCCAGCAAGCGGAGCCACTCAATCCTCCGCGTAGTCCTGGGGGTGAGCCTCGAATTCCTGCCGGCACTCCTGACTGCAGAAGTAATATGTCCGGCCACCGTATTCCGCCGCAG
>JACQVE010000117.1 GCA_016209965.1 Gemmatimonadota bacterium
CAAGCTGGAGGATGTGGAGCCGTATCTGCTGGACGTACGCGGCCATCGCGAGACGCCGCGCGAGATTGTGGAGGAGGTGCGGGAGCGCTATCACCGCATCGGCGGCCGCTCGCCGATCCTCGAGCAGACTTGGGCACAGGCCGCCGCACTGGAGGCGGCGCTGAATCGAGGGGGGGAGGGCCGGCGTGGCGCGACCGGTGGTGAAGGCGACGAGGAACCCCGCTTCCGCGCCTTCGTGGGCATGCGCCACTGGCACCCGCTCATCGCCGGGACACTGGCGGACATGGCGGCCGCGGGCATCCGGCGCGCCGTCGGGCTGGCCATGGCTCCCCATTACTCGCGTCTGAGCATCGGCGCCTACTTCCGGAAAGTGGAGGAGGCCGGCGCCGGCATCGCGGTCGCGGCCATCGAGCGCTGGGGTCTGCTGCCCGGATATCTGGATGCGCTGGCGCAGCACGTACGCGCGGCACTGGAGCGCTTCCCCGCCCAGGCGCGCGACGAGGTCGGCGTCATCTTCACGGCGCACAGCCTGCCCCAGCGGATCCTGGACTGGGGGGATCCTTACCCGCAGGAGCTGCGCGCCACAGTCGAGGCGGTGATGCAGCGGCTGGGCCCCCGCCCGCACGAGTTCGCCTTCCAGAGCGCGGCCATGACGCCCGACCCCTGGCTCGGCCCGGATGCGGGGGAGGTGATCGAGCGCTGGGCAGCCGAGGGGCGGCGCCATATCCTGATTGCCCCCATCGGCTTCGTCACCGAGCACGTCGAGATCCTGTACGACGTGGACATCGTGTTCCGCGAGCAGGCGGCCGCGCTGGGCGTCCACCTCGAGCGCATCGACATGCTGGGTACTGCGCCGCGAATGATCGAGGGGCTGGCGGCTCTGGTCCGCGAGCGGGCGCAGGAGGCGGGGTGGCTGTAAGGGGGGAGGCCGGCCGCCCTCGCGTCGTGGTGGTGGGCGGCGGCATTGCCGGGCTCGCCGCCGCGCACCGGCTGGCGCGCCGGGCGCCCGGGCTCGATCTGATCTTGCTCGAAGCAGCCGGCCGGCTGGGTGGCAAGATCCTCACGGAGCACGAGCGGGGCTTCACTATCGAGGCCGGGCCCGACCTGTTCCTGGGCTCGAAGCGCGGCGGCGTCGAACTGTGCCGGGAGGTGGGACTTGCGGACCGCTTGCACGGCCCCAACCCCCGGCTGCGCCGCAGCTACGTCTTCCGCCGCGGCCGCCTGTATCCCCTGCCGGAAGGGCTGAGCGGCCTGATCCCCGCCCGCCTCGGCCCCCTGCTCACCACTCCGCTGATCTCGCCGCTGGGCAAGCTGCGCATGGCGCTCGAGTACTTCCTGCCGCCGCGGGGCGGGTCCGCGGACGAGGCGCTGGCCCACTTCATCAGCCGGCGGCTGGGCCGCGAGCTCTACGATCGGCTGGTCGAGCCGCTCATGGCCGGCATCTACGCAGGTGATGGCCGCGAGCTGAGCCTGGCCGCCACCTTCCCGCAGCTCCGTCAGCTCGAGCTCGAGCACGGCGGGCTGCTGCGCGGGATCCTGGCGCGGAGGCGGAAGTGGGCGAAGTCGGCGCGGAATGGAGCGGCCGGTCCCCGCCCGACGAGCGGCTCTGCTGCGGATTCGCGGAACGATCAGCCGCCCGCGGGGCCCGACTTCCTTACGCTGCCGAACGGGCTGACCGAGCTGGTGCGAGCGCTGGAGGACGCCTTGCGCGCGGCCGGCGCCCAGGTGCTGCTCGAGGCCAGGGCAGAGCGGATCGCGCCCGCGCAACGATCCGACGCCGGCGGCTACGCGCTGGGGCTGGCCGGCGGCCGCACGGTTGCCGCCGACGCCGTGATCCTGGCCACGCCCGCCTGGGCCGCCGCCGACCTGCTCGAGCCGCTCGACCCGGGTCTGGCCGCGCCGCTGCGAGAGATTCCCTACGTCTCCGTGGCCACGGTCTCGCTCGGCTTCCCCCTCGAGGCTGTGCCCCGCCCGCTGGATGGCTACGGCTACATCGTGCCTCGCACGGAGCGGCGCCCCGTACTCGCCTGCACCTGGAGCTCCAGCAAATTCCCGGGGCGCGCACCCGAGGGGTGGGCCCTCGTCCGCACGTTCCTGGGGCGCGCCGGCGACGACCCGATTACGGAGCTGGGCGAGGCGGACCTGCTGCGGCTGGCTCGCGAGGAGCTGCGCGCCGTGCTGGGAATCACGGCCGAGCCCGGAATCGCGCGCGTCCACCGCTGGCCGCGCGCCATGCCGCAGTACACGCTGGGCCACCTGGACCGCCTGGCCCGCATGGGCCGCGCGCTAACGGCGCACCCCCGGCTGTTCCTGGCCGGCCACGCCTACCGCGGCCTGGGCATGCCGGACTGCATCCAGTCGGGGGAGGAGGCGGCGGAAGCCGTGATCCGCGCCTTGCCCGCGGCGGACGCGATCCTTGCCGCGGGCAGACTGTGGCAGCCATGATAGACTTGCGCTGACCCCCGATTAGCTCCCCCCGGCAAGGCAGGACCCGATGAGGACGGACGCGCCCGTCGACCGCCGCCACTTCCTGGCCTACTTCTCCGCCATGGGCTTCTCCGGCAGCCTCTTCCCTGGCGTGCTCTGGGCGCGGCTGCAGCAGGAGCGTGAGATCACGAAGCAAATGGTCGCCGAGGCCGAGAAGGTCGCAGGGCTCGAGTTCACGGACGCGCAGCGCGAGGAGATGCTGCGGGGGCTCAACCAGAACGCGCGGGCGTACGCACAGCTCCGGAACGTGGCCCTCGAGAACGCCGTCCCGCCGGCCATCCAGTTCGACCCGGTGCTCCCGGGGATGGAGGTCCCGAGCGAGGTGAAGAAGTTCCGCCCGAGCAAAGTGGAGAAGGTCCGCCGCCCCGCGAACTTCGAGGAGGCGGCGTTCTGGCCGGTCACCCACCTCGCGGAGCTGGTCCGTACCCGGCAGGTCACGGCCGCCGAACTCACGCGCATGTACCTCGACCGGCTGAAGCGTTACGGCGAGAAGCCGCTCGAGGCGGTGGTCACGCTGACGGAGGAGCGGGCGATCGAGCAGGCCGCCCGCGCCGACCAGGAGATCCGGCGCGGCCGCTACCGCGGCCCACTGCACGGCATCCCCTGGGGCGCCAAGGACCTGCTCGCGGTGAAGGGCTACCGCACGACCTGGGGCGCCAAGCCCTACGAGAGTCAGGTGATCGAGGAGGATGCAACCGTGGTGCGGCGGCTCGACGAGGCGGGCGCCGTCCTGGTCGCCAAGCTGACGCTCGGCGCGCTGGCCCAGGGCGACGTCTGGTACGGGGGCATGACGCGCAACCCCTGGAAGCTGGACCAGGGGTCGAGCGGCAGTTCCGCCGGCCCGGCCGCCGCCACGGTCGCGGGGCTCGTCGGCTTCGCCATCGGCAGCGAAACCCTGGGCTCGATCGTATCCCCCTCGACGCGGACGGGGGCGACGGGGCTCCGGCCAACTTTCGGGCGAGTCAGCCGCCACGGCGCCATGGCGCTCGCGTGGAGCATGGACAAGATCGGGCCGCTCTGCCGCAGCGTCGAGGACTGCGCGCTGGTGCTGCGCGCGATCCAGGGCCCGGACGGCAAGGACCCTGCGGCACGCGACGTCCCCTTCAACTGGGACGCCAATGTGAAGCCGGCCGACCTCCGGATCGGCTTGCTGAAGAGCGCGTTCGAGGCGGAACGCGAGAACAAAGCGTTCGACGACGCGGCGCTCGAGGTCCTCCGCTCGCTCGGCGCGAAGCTCACACCCTTCGAGCTGCCCGCGGACTACCCCGTCGCCGCGCTCCGCTTCATCCTGAGCGCCGAGGCGGGCGCGGCCTTCGGCGGGCCCGCGCTCTCCGGCGAGCTGGACACCATGGAGCGGAGCTCCTGGCCCAACACCTTCCGCCAGGCGCGCTTCATCCCGGCGGTCGAGTACATCCAGGCGAACCGCGTGCGCACGCTCCTCATGCGCGCCATGCACCAGGCGATGAAGGGGTTCGACGTGGTGGTCGCACCGTCCTTCGCGCAGAACCTGCTCCTGCTCACCAACCTGACCGGGCACCCGACGGTCGTGCTGCCCAACGGCTTCACGCCGGCGGGGACGCCCGTGAGCCTGTCCTTCGTGGGGAAGCTGTGGGGTGAGGCCGAGGCGCTGGCGCTGGCCAGGGCGTATCAGGATGCGACCGGGTTCCACCTGAAGCAGCCGGCAGGGTTGGCTTGAGCGAGCAGGCGCTCGTGGCCGGCACCGCCTTCGCTGCCTGGCCCGCACCGGACCGCCCGCCTATCGCAGCGGCGCACCCTGTTCCAGCCAGCGCCGGAGCAGCTCGCGCTCCGGGGGCGTCATCCACGTCTTGTTGCCGGGCGGCATGGTCTCGGTCAGCACGGCGCGGGCCAGGATCCGGTCCGCTCGGGCGAGGATCTGCTCGGGGGTGTCGAAGGCGACGCCGGCCGGTGAGGCGCCGAAGCTGGGGTCCGCCGGGTTCGCCGAATGGCAGGCGGCGCAACGCCGGTCAATGACGCTGCGGGCCGTGCTGAACGCGACGTCGCCTCCCACGTCCTGGGGGCCCGCGCCTGCTACGCGACTGCCCGGGCCCGCCGGCCGCGCGCCGGCCAGGTACAACGCTGCAGCCCCGGCCGCGGCGGTGGCCGCTAGCGCCGGGACCCAGCGGCGATAGGTGAAGCGGATGTTCATGAGGTGGCGCACCACCGCCCCGCCCGCCAGCAATATCCACAGTACCAGCCAGTTCCGCTCGTGGCCGTACAAGCCGGGGAAATGGCTGCTCACCATGAGCACGATAACGGGGAAGGTCATGTAGTTGTTGTGGATCGAGCGCTGCTTGGCGCGGGCGGCGACCGCGGCGTCCGGCGTCGCCCCGGCGCCCACGGCCTGTACCAGTTGGCGCTGCGCCGGCATGATCTTCGTGGCCACGTTCCCGGCCATGAGCGTTCCCAGCATGGCGCCCATTTGCAGGAACGCGGCGCGCCCACTGAGCACGTGCGGCAGTGCCAGGCCGGCAGCCAGCAAGATGGCCAGGGACAGGAAGGTTGCAGCTCGCTCGCGCCGCACTAGGGGCCAGGCCCAGATCAACTCGTAGACGGCCCAGCCAGCGACAAGCAGGCCGGCGCTGAGCAGGATCGCGGCACCCGGCCCGATGCCCGAGACGGCCGGGTCCACGAGCAGCGCGCCGCCGCTCACGTAGTAGACCACCAGCAGCAGGCAGGCGCCGCTCAGCCACGTCGTGTACGCCTGCCACTTGAACCAGTGCAGCGGGCGGGGCAGCTCGCCGCCCTCGAGCGGCGTCTTCTGCACCAGATAGAACCCGCCGCTGTGGATCAGCCACGCCTCGCCCTGAAAGCCGCGCCCGGTTTCCCGGGGCGGGAGGAGGTTCCGGTCCAGCCAGTTGAAGAGCAGGGAATTGCCGATCCACATGATCCCCGCGATCACATGCACCCAGCGCAGCAGCAGGTCCAGCAGCTCCCTCAGTTGCGGCTCCATGCCTCGCCCCTGCGCCTACCGCGGTTCTCCGGCATTGCGCGATGCACGGTCTCGGACAACCTGCTCATGTGTTCTCTTCGTTCTCCGTGTTCTCGGCGTCTCCGCGTGAGACTACGTCACGGGCTCGTCACAAATAGTGTGGGTGAGTACCAGTGCACCGGCTCCATTCCGGATGACAGGTGCGGGCCCCGCGGCCCATCATACTGGCCGCCGGTTCCTCGAGATCCGCATGAACGACCGCCCGCGCACCTCCTCCAGCGTGAGCCCGGTGCGCTGCGCCGCCTCCGCTTCCGTGACCGCGCCGCAGTTGACGGCGCGCAGGAAGAAATTGAGCAGCCCCTGGCCCGTGGCGGCGTCGTCAAAGACCTGGCCGAGCAGCGTCGCCTGCGCTGCCTTGCCCACGAAGTTGCGCAGCCGCTCGCCCGCCGCGTCCAGCCCGTCCAGGAAGAAGGCGTACACGGCGGCGTAGCGCGTCGGAAGCTGCGCCGGGTGCAGGTCCCACCCCTGGTAGAAGCCGGTCACCAGCGAGTGCTGGATGTCCTGGTAGTGTAGCCGCCAGGCACGGTGCACCGTGGCGCGGCTCTCCTCCACCTGCTCGCGTGTCAGCGGCCGCTCGGCTGACTCGGCCCGGTGCGGCGGCACCGGCAGGATGGCGGTCGAGCCGTCGGACAGCCAGATGCCCGTCCCCGCGAACGCCGCCTGCATCATGTGCTTCGCGAAATCACAGGCCGCGTGACGCATTTGCTGGTGCGCGGCGGTGATTCCGCAGGCCGCCGTGTAGTCGTACGTGCCGAAGTGTGCCGCGATCACGCGACCGCGCCCCGCCTCCGCGAGCCGCAGCAGTGGGGAGCGGCCCTCGCCGTCCAGCACCGCTTGCGGCGTTTCGATCATGAGCTCACAGTGCAGCGACCCGGGCTCGAGCCCGAGCCGCGGCTCGAGTAGCTCCAGCACGTCCGCCAGGAAGCCGATCTGCTCCGGCACCGTGACCTTGGGAAGAGTGATGACGAAGTTCGGGGGCAGTGCGCCGCCGGCCTCGGCTAGCAGGGTGCTCAGGAAGACGTCCAGCGTGCGGATCGCGCGACTGCGCGTTTCCTCCGTGAGCGGCTTGATTCGGATGCCGATGAAGGGCGGCAGCGTCCCCTCCATCAGGCCCCGCGCCACCTGCGCCGCCGCCGCGGCCGCGTGGCCGTCCTCCTCCGGGTCCGGCCGGTGGCCGTAGCCGTCCTCGAAATCGATGCGGAAGTCCTCGACCGGCTCCGTGCGCAGCTTGGCCAGCACCCGGGCGTACACGGTCTCAGCCAGCCACGCTGCGCGCTCCTCGTGCCGCGCGGCCTGCGCGTCGGCTTCGGGCCGGGTGTGCTGTGGCGCGGGCTCGGCCGGTACTTCCGTCAGCCGCTGGGCGCCTGGCAGCCCGAGCGCGCGGGCAAAGGCCGCAGCATCCGGGGCGTACTGCTCGAGCGCGCCCAGTGCCCGCGCCCCCAGCTTGGCAGCCGAGTCGTAACGGAAGAGGTGCCCCCCGCCATACACCGTGTGCACCGGCTGCCGGCGCCCGGACTCGCCCGGATAACGGGCAGCGAAGGCGAGGTTCGCGCGCTCGAGCGGCGGCACGAGCTGCGCCGTCGCGTCAGGCGGCAGCGTCGTCTTCATTTCACGTTCTCCTCGGGGGCCCAGCGTTCGCGCCGGCGCACAAGCTGCGCGACCAGAAGTTGGCAACCGCTCAGGCGTTGTAGATCAGGCCCTTCCGCCGGCGGTACAGTTCGAGAACGGCACGGGCATCCTCGCGGCACACGTCGCGCACCACCTCGATCCCCCGCGCCGCCAGGTAAGCGTACGACTCGGGGAAGACCGGCCCTTCGTCGAACTCGAGCTTCCCCGCGTCCTCTCGGCTGGCGCCGAAAACCAGCCGCCGCACGCCGCTCCACAAGCTGGCGCCCAGACACATGGCGCACGGCTCGCAGGAGCTGGCTAGCTCGTGCGCCGGCATGCCCGCCGCCCGCAGCGTGAACGACTGCAGCCGCGCCTGCGCCATCATGAACGCTACCAGCTCTCCGTGCAGCGAGGAGTTGTGCAGCCGCACCACCAGGTTCATCCCCACCGCCACCAGCCGCCCGCTCTCCGAGTCGAAGATGGCGGCCCCGAACGGACCACCAGTCTCGTGCAGCACGTTCTGCCGCGCCAGCTCGATGGCCAACCCCAGGCGCTGCTGGTCCGTGGTGTAGATGCTGTCCCAGTCGACGTAAGCCTGCACCCAGTCCGGGTACTCGATGTGGATAGCTGGAAACTTCACGAGCTTTGCCTGGAAAATGTGTCCGAAAATGGCCAATGTCGGAGGGCCGTCTCGGGATGACAAGAGTCTCTCCCGCCGGGAACCCTTGTCAAGCCGACCACAACCCTCTTAGGGTTCCTCAGGGAATCCCTATGCCATCCAGAAATCTGCTAGCGAGCGGAATGCTCGTCCTCCTCTCCGCCTGTGCCGGCACGCGGCAGCCGGACCCGGCGTACGACCTGCTGATCCGTGGCGGTGTCGTCGTGGACGGCACGGGCGCGCCGGGCTATCCCGCGGACGTGGCCGTGCGCGGCGGCCGCATCGCGCTGGTCTCGCGCGCGGCGCTCCCCCGCGCGTCCGCCCGTCGCGTGATCGACGCCACGGGCAAGGTGGTCGCGC
>JACQVE010000118.1 GCA_016209965.1 Gemmatimonadota bacterium
GCCTCACGCGCGCGCTCGCCGGCGCGGTTGAACCAGGCGGCCAGCCGGCGGTAGCCGTCCAGGTCGCGGCGCTCCGCTTCGGGCAGCCAGGCGACGATCAGGTAGCGGTGCCCCATGACGTGGGCGGCCTCTAGCGTGCGCTCGAACTCTCCGCGCAGCAACTCGAGCGGCAGGTGCGCCGAGGGGGCGGCTAGGCCGAGCCGGTCCAGCGCCGTCCTGACCTGCTGCGGCGTGTGGCCGAAGTAGCCGGCGAACTCGACCTCGCGGTAGCCGATCTCGGCCACGCGCGCCAGCGTGCCCTGGAAGTCCTGGCGCAGCCTGGTGCGAAGCGTATAGAGCTGCACGCCGATGCGCTCGAGCACGGGCGCGGCGGATACGCTGGACGAGCGCGCCTTCGCCGGGCGGGGCGAGGCCTCGCCGCGCCCGAACTGCAGGCTCTTCCCTTGCCCGGTGCGGCCTGTGCCCAGGCCCGCCGCGGCCAGCAGGCTAAAAAAAGTGCGACGTTTCATTCCCTATCCGCACCACCCGGGAGGACCATGCTTCACTGGGATGAGGTGAAGCGGGGCACGGTCACGGCCGCCAGGTGCCCTGCGCCACGGCGGGGATGAACTCCTCCAGCTTCTCGGGCGGGAAGCGCAGGGTACGCCCTTGCTCGGCGCTCATGTAGGCGGCCATGAGCAGCTTCACCACCTCGAGGCCGTGGTCCCAGGTGAGCAGGGGCGTCTGGCCGCGCAGGAAGGCGCGGGTGAAGTGGCGGTCCTCGGCCTGGTAGCCGTAGGCGGCCGCCTCATCGGCGACCAGCGGCATGAGTCCGACTTCCGCGTTCTGCTTCTCTACCAGGTCCTCGCCCGCGGCGCCGCGCACCTCGCGGCTGAAGAAGAGCTTCAGCCCGGTGTCCAGCGAGTTCCAGGACATGGAGTACTCGGGGCCCAGCAGTTCCGCGGAGAGGCGGAGCCCGGGGCCGACGAAGCTCCAGGACGTTGTCGCCTCACCTAGCACACGGCGGCCCTCCACCGTCTCGAACTCGATGGTCATACTGGCAAAGTCCTCGGCGGGCGCGCTCAGATAGTCCACCTCGGGGCCCATCCGGCGGGAGAGCCGGTCGGCGTAGTCGGGGCGGGTCCACTTGAGGCTGGCAATGTGGCCGGTCACGCTGACGGGCCGGAGCGAGGAGAGCGGCGCGCCGGGCTCGGTGAGCAGGTGCCAGACGACCAGGGCCGAGTGACACATCATGTCGTTCAGCACGCCGCCGCCCTGGAGCCGCCCCTGCCAGAACCAGGGGGCGTGCGGGCCGCTGTGCTCCTCGGCGGCGCGGGCCAGGTACGGTCGGCCGGTAAGCCCGGCGCCGCGCGCCCAGAGCATGGCGTGGCCTTGCGCGACCTGGGGCGCGAACACCTGGTTCTCGAGGTAGCCGTGGGCCAGCCCGGCGCGGCGCACCAGGCCGGCGACCTTCTCCGCCTCGGCGACGTTGCGGGCGAGGGGCTTCTCGCAGGCGACGCCGCGCAGCGCGCCGGCGCCGCGCTCGAGAGCGTGCACGATCTCTTCCACGTTCTCGACGCGGGCGAAGTTGGGGCCGCACAGCCAGAGCGCGTGAATGCGGGGGTCTTCGACCATCTCCGTGATCGAGCCGTAGCGCCGGGCCGGGCCCACCTCGAGCCGGCGCGCCAGCGCGGCGGCGGCCTCGGCGTTCTCGCGCTTCGGGCTCCAGACGCCCAGGATGTCGGCGTCCCGGACGGCCGTGAAGGCCTGCAGGTGGAAACGGGCGTTGAAGCCGCTGCCAATCATGCCAATGCCGAGGCGCTGCTCAGTCATCGTCCACCGAAATACTGGGACGCCGTCTCGCGGTAGCTCACGCCCAGGTGGCGGAGCGCTGCCTCGGGACACCCCTTCCACTCGGGCACGGCAGTGTTGCCGGAATACCCCAGGTCCTGGATGCCGATGCGGCTGGAGAAGAAGCCGGAGGCAGTCAGGTCACGGAACCGGTTGAAGAAGTGCACGCCCTGGCTCAGCTCGGGGCGGGCGCGGGCGGGCCAGGCGATTTCGTCCAGGATGGCCGTCTGCTGGGCGGGCGCCAGCTCGGCGAATAGCTGGCCGAAGCGCTCCATGCTCTCGGCGTCCAGCCAGCGCAGCCCGCCCCGCATCCAGGTCTGCATGGAAGGGCGGTCCATCATGGTGAAGTCCATGAACTCGGGGACACCCGCCTCCGTCGCGCTGCCGGAGCGCTCGTCCCGCGGGATGATGAGGTCCACGAGTGTGCGCACGGTCCGCCACTCGTGCGGCGTGAAGAACCTGGGCTGGTAGCGCTCACCCTCCCCCTCTCCCAGGCGGAGCGCCTGCTGCGCGGCTTCTGCCGCGCGCTCGACGGCGGCCGGGGTGGTCTCGAGGCGGTCCAGCGCCATGGCCAGGGGCAGGCTGGCGAGCACGCCCAGCGCCTGCCGGCGGCTCATCTCGCTCACAGCGCCCTCCTTTTCATCTGCCAGGCAATGTACTCGCCGGTGCGCATGGCGAGCGCCAGGATGGTCCAGGTGGGATTCTTGTCCGCCTGCGAGACGAAGGCGCCGCCATCGGCGAGGAACAGGTTCTTCACCTCGTGCGCCTGGCAGTACTCGTTCAGCACCGAGGTGGCCGGGTCACGGCCCATGCGGGTCGTGCCCAGCTCGTGGATGATGACGCCGCCGGGCAGGAGGCCGTAGTCCTGCTCATAGCTCGGCATGGGCGCGTAGACCTCGCCACCCATATCCGCGATGATGGCGCGGAAGGTCTCCTGCATGTGCCTGGCCTGCTTGCGCTCATGGTCGCTCCACTTCCAGTGGAAGCGCAGGACCGGGATGCCCCACTCGTCCACGGTGTCGGGATCGATGTCGCAGTAGCAGTCGTCGTTGGGGATCATCTCGCCACGGCCGGAAAAGCCGACGGTCGCGCCCCAGTATCGCCGGTAGTCCTGCTTGAGCTGCTGGCCGTAGCCGCCGCCCGGCGGGTAGCGGTGGATGTTGCCCATGAAGCCGTAGGAGGGCACGCGCCGGCCGCCCCACACCTCGATGTGGTAGCCGCGCGGGAAGTCGAGCTTGCGGTTGTCCAGCCACCAGGGCATATAGATGTGCCCGCCGGCGCCATCCTCGTTGTGCACGGGGTTGTCGACCAGCCGGGGGATGAAGCCGGCCACGTCGGTGCCGGTCGTGTCCGTGAGGTACCGCCCGACCACGCCGCTGGAGTTGGCCAGCCCCTGGGGGTGGCGCGAGGACTTCGAGTTGAGCAGCAGGCGCGCTGACTCGCAGGCGCTGGCGGCGAGGACCACGACGCGCGCGCGCACGTGCGCGCCCGAGCCCGTCTCCTTGTCGATGTAGGCGACGCCGGTGGCGCGGCCGTCGTCGCCCACCGTGACCTCGCGCGCCATGGCGCTGGTGATCAGGGTGAGCCGGCCGGTCGCCAGCGCGGGGCGGATCAGCACTTCCGGGCTGGAGAAGTTCGAGTTGGTGCTGCAGCCGCGGTTGCACTGGCCGCAGAAGTGGCAGGCGGGGCGGCCGTTGAGCGGGCGGGTCAGGATGGAGAGGCGCGAGGAGATGCAGGCGACGCCCAGACGGTCGCAGGACTGCTTGACCAGCAGCTCGTAGCAGCGGGGGCGGGGCGGCGGTAGGAAGACGCCGTCCGGCTCGTTAGGCAGGCCTTCCCTGCTGCCATAGATCCCGACCAGCCGGTCGACCCGGTCGTAGTAGGGCTTGAGGTCCTGGTAGCTGATCGGCCAGTCATCGCCCAGCCCGTCCAGGCTCTTGCGCCGGAAATCGTGGGGGCCGAAGCGCAGCGAGATGCGGCCCCAGTGGTTGGTGCGCCCGCCCAGCATGCGTGCGCGGAACCAGCGGAAGCTGGTGCCCGGCGCCGTGGTGTAAGGCTCGCCGGGGATCTCCCAGCCGCCGTCGCAGGCATCGAACTCGCCGAACGGCCGCTCGGTCGTGGACGCGCCCCGGCGCGGCGAGTCGTAGGGCCACCTGAGCATGTCGCTGTGCTCGGTCGAGAACCAGGGGCGGCCGGCCTCGAGCAGCACTACGCTGGCGCCGGCGCGGGTCAGCATGTAGGCGGCCATGCCGCCGCCCGCGCCAGAGCCGAGGATGGCGACGTCGTAAACTTTTTCGACGGAATGGGAGGGCACGGGCAACCTCGGCAGTTACGGACTCGTCCCGGAAATCCTGCGAGTCGCTTGTGTCGAGTTCACAAGCACGGGCCGGTCATGCAGCTTTGGAACAGGCCCCTGTCGCACCTCTGCGAGGAAGAGTTTGGGAGCAGCAGCTATTGCGGGGCTGTTGCAGAAGGTTAAGGCGGGCGAGCCCGCCATGCAACACAGCTCGCGGCTTGCCGGCGGCGCGGCTCGGCGCCCCCGGTGCGTCACCATAATGGACTAAATCCACCGCTGACGTCTTGCCAGGGGCGAGGACGGGCGCTCATTTATACGGCAACCCACGCGCCTGACTGCTGCAGCGGGGAAGCCCGGTCATGGTGCGACCCTCGCGGCCGATCGTCGCCTGAAGATCGCCTTCACGATTCTGGGTGGCCGCTGGCGGCAGGGGCATCGTTCTAAAAGTCTGTGACCCCAAGGCATTCAGAGAGTAAGTCGCCACAGAGGGAAGCTTCCGCTCACCGAGGTCACCGATGTACAAGACGAAGCCCTGCGCCGAATGCGACATGCCGTCCAGCCAGCCGCTGCGCGTGCTGGTGCTGAACGGGACACTCAAGCACTCGCCCGACATCTCGAACACGGAGGAGCTGGCGTCCGAGGTGGTGCGGGCCATGGAGGCGCACGCGCCCATCGAGGCAGACTTCATCCGGCTGGTGGACCGGGCCATTCCGGCCGGGTTGGGCTACCGGGAGTCGGCTGATGACGACTGGCCGGAGATCGTGCAGCGAATCAAAGCCGCGGACATCGTGATCTTCGCCACGCCCATCTGGTGGGGCGGGCGCTCGAGCCTCATGCAGCGGGCGATCGAGCGGCTGGATGCGCTGGACGAGGAGTACCATGCCTCGGGGCGCAGCGCGTTGTACAACAAGGTGGCGGGTGTAGTGATCACGGGGAGCGAGGACGGCGCGCTCAGCACCATGGGCACGATCATGATGGTGCTGACCTGGATGGGCTTCACCCTGCCGCCGGAATGCGCGGCCTACTGGGTGGGTGAGGTGGGGTTCCCACCGGCGGAGGACCGGGAGAAGCGGCTGAACAACCCGGCGGTGCCCAACATGGCGAAGAACATGGCGCGCAATCTGGTCTACTACGCGCAGCTCCTGCGCCTGCACCCACTGCGCCCGCGACATTTGGAGGCAGTGGTGGCGGAAGCCGGAGACTGAGCGCTTAGCAGCGTCGGCTCGAGACCTGACGGAGGGACGCATGGGTCGGCTGCGCATCGAGGTGTTCCGCGCCCTGGTCATCCTGCTGGCCGTGGCGGCGGCGGGGCTGGCCTCCTACACGGCGGCGTTCCTGCTGGCCCTGTTGCAGGCTCGCGGGCTCGTGATCAGCATGACGGCGACCCTCGAAGTCGTGACGGCGCTGGCCGCGGCGGCACTGGGCATTTATGTGATCGCGCGGGCGCCCGCGTCCGGCGCTGCGCGGGCGCTCTCGCTGTTCCTGGTGCTGGTGGGACTCTACGAGATGTTCCCACTGCTCAACCGCTACGGCTGGCGCTGGTTCCAGAGCATGGGCGGGCCACTGAACCCGCTCTTCGTGCTGGCGCTGTCCAGCCTGGTCAGCTTCACTACCGTATTCCCCCGGCACCTGACCGAGGCCGAGGTAGAAGCCGCTCCGCTCCTGTCCCGGACCTTCGGCACTTTCAGTGGCCTCCTCCTCTGGCTGCAGCGGATCTCCGTCAAACCGAGGTCATTGGCCAAGCTGACCCTGCTGGTGGCGGCGGTGTTCCTGGCCATCACCTTGCTCGCGCCCTGGCCGGGCGGGTGGCAGAGCAGCCAGGCGTACCAGATCCTGCCCTACTTCGAGATCCATTACCGCACCAGAATCGCGCAGTTAGGCCCGAGGTCGCTGAACCTGGGGCTGCTGGTGGCGCAGCTCATTGCGGGGGCCTACGCGCTGACAGTGGGGCTCGGGGTGCTGCTGGCGATGTTGAACCTGAGGGTGGCATACGGCCGCGGGGAGGCGGCGGAGCAGGCCCGCGTCTTCTGGCTGCTGCGCGGCCTGGTCATGGCGTCCGTGCTGGTGGGCGTGTTCGTGGCGGCGGGGGTGGTCAGCCTGCAGGCCAGTTACTCGCTCTTCCTGGAGATCTTCGGGACGGTGCTCCTCGACCTGGCGTTCTTCGCCATGGTGGTCTTCGGCTACGTGGCGGTCTTCTCGACGGGGTCGCTGCGGCTGCTGCGCGAGCAGGGTGGCGCGGCGGCGGAGGCGACGGGCGCGCCAGAGCCGGAGATCGCGTTCTGAGCCTTAGTGGTCGAATCCGCAAATACGCCCGCATTCGGCCACCACTCAGCTCACGTTGCCGCTCTCCACGACCCGAGAAGCGTTGTAATAGATGTTCGCCTCCCCTGCCGCGCCCGAGGTGTTGTTGCCGGTAACGACATTGCCGGAGACGACGCCGCCCGTCGACCGGAAGACGTGGATCCCGCTCTTTTTACACCCACTCACGGTGTGCTCACTCACCTGAAAGCTGGTGCCCGACAGCACCTGATTGGCAATCCTCGAGGCGCAGTCCCGTCCGCGGGCTATGCTTCGGGCGGGTACGACGCTATTAGATAGAGAATAATGTTCTCGTCGAGCTCAAGTCCGTCGAGAGACTCCTCCCCGTCCACAAGATCGGGTTGACCAGGGGGCGGGGGCGGGTGCAGAATGGAGCCGGTTTTACCGGGAAGGGTTTTGATGAAGCGGTTGCTGGTGACGGGAGCCGCGGGCCAGATCGGCTCGGAGCTGGTGCCGGCGTTGCGGGAGCGCTACGGCGAGGACCGGGTGGTAGCGTCGGATATCCGGGA
>JACQVE010000119.1 GCA_016209965.1 Gemmatimonadota bacterium
GGCCGAGCGAGAAGTCGTTGCGGATCATGGCCTGTTGCACCAGCTCCGAGATGACCAGCAGGTTGACGAACTCGAAGGGCGAGAGCTGTCCGAACTCGCGCTTGCCCATGAGCCGCAGGATCACGACCAGGAAAAGGTAGACAAAGGCAACGCGCAGTATGGTGTCCATGGTACCCTCACGGTAGAACGAAGGTGCGGATCGGAGGGGATCGGAGGGATCGGAGGGATCGGAGGGGAAATTCTTGCATTGCGCGTCAGGCTGACCCTATCTTGAAAAACTTCCTGGGCTCTGCCTCAGACACGTTTGACTTCCAGAACAATTCGGGAGCGGAGCAACGAGGCTCCGCCGTGCAAGGAGGTCTAGGATGCGTCGCGTTTCCTGGCTTGTCCTCGGCGTACTTGCCTTTGTAGCCTGGAATTGCTCGGGCGGCGATGACGGGACCGCTCCGCCGGTGCCCACTCAGGTCAGCAAGGTGAGCGGCGACGGGCAGACGGGCAGGGTTGCGGCCGGGCTGACTGACTCGCTGGTAGTGCGCGTGACCGGCGCCGGCGGGGCGGCTGTGGGCGGGGTGACGGTGACCTGGTCTGTGACGGCGGGTGGCGGATCGGTCAGCCCGGCCAGCACCACGACGAACAGTAGTGGTCAGGCCAAGACGAGCTGGACGCTGGGCACGGTCGTGGGCCCGAACGCGGTTTCCGCAAGCGTGAGCGGGCTGACGCCGGTGAGCTTCGCGGCCACCGGTACGCCGGGCCCAGCGGCGACCGTGGCCAAGTTGAAGGGCGATGGCCAGAGCGCCACGGTGAGTGCCGCGGTGACGGATTCGCTGACTGTGAAAGTGACGGATGCGTTCGGCAACAGCGTCAGCGGCGTGACCGTAGCCTGGGCGGTGAGCGCGGGTGGCGGTGCGGTGAGCCCCACCAGCGCCACGACGGACGCCAACGGGCAGGCGCAGACGCGGTGGACGTTGGGCACCACAATCGGCGCGAACACGGCCACGGCTACGGTGAGCGGGCTGCTGGCGGCCAGCTTCAGTGCCACCGCGCTGGCCGGCGCAGCCGCGTCCGTGGCCAAGGTCAGCGGCGACGCGCAGTCGGCGACGGTCGGCACGGCCGTGGCCGATTCGCTGGTCGTCAAGGTAACAGACGCGTTCGGCAACGCAGTGGCCGGGGCGAACGTGGGCTGGGCCGTCACAGCGGGTGGCGGGTCCGTGGCGCCGGCAAGCTCGACGGCCAACAGCAGCGGACAGGCCAAGACGCGCTGGACGTTGGGGACGACGGCGGGCACGAACGCGGCCACCGCCACGGTGACCGGTCTCGCGGCCGTCAGCTTCTCGGCCACCGGTTTGGCCGGCGCGCCCGCCAGCCTGACCAAGGTGAGCGGCGACGCGCAGTCCGGTAACGTGGGAAGCGCGCTGGCCGACTCGCTGGTCGTGAAGGCGTCGGACGCGCACGGCAACGGCGTGAGTGGCGTGAGCGTGAGCTGGGCGGTCACCGCGGGCGGCGGCTCGGTCAGCCCGTCCAGTTCGGCCACGAGTAGCAGCGGCCAGGCCAAGACGCGCTGGACGCTGGGGCCGGAGCGCGGCACGAACACGGCCACGGCATCGGCCAGCGGGCTCACGGCGGTCAGCTTCACGGCCACGGCGGCGACGCTCAACCTGCGCATCGAGGCGATGTACCTGACGCAGAGCGCGCAGACCCGCTCGGGCTCCGTGCCCCTGGTAAAGGACCGGGACGGCTACCTGCGCGTGTTCGTCACCGCCAGCGAGAGCAACACGGTGGCGCCGACGGTGCGTGTGCGCTTCTACTCGAGCGGCAACCTGGTGGACACGCGCACCATCTCGGCGCCGGGCGCCTCCGTGCCCACGTCCGTGAGCGAGGAGCCGCTCACCACCTCGTGGAACGTGGCCGTGCCCGCCTCGCTGATACAGCCCAACCTGTCGATCCTGGCCGATGTGGACCCGGCGAACACGGTGTCCGAGACGAACGAGACGGACAACAACTTCCCCACGTCAGGCACACCGCTGGCCATGGATGTGCGCACGGCGGCCACGTTCAGCGTGCGCTTCGTGCCGGTGGCGAACGGCAATCTGACGGGCGATGTGAGCACCACCAACAAGGCTCGCTTCATCGACTTCGCCCAGAAGATCTTCCCCCTGCCGGGCAACGACACGGATGTGCGGGCGGTTTACAGCACCAACCAGCCGCCCCTGCAGGCCAATGATGCGAACGGCGCGTGGGGCCGATTGATCGATGAGATCGAGGCGCTGCGCGTGGCCGAGGGCACCAGCCGCTTCTACTACGGCGTGGTCAAGGTCTCCTACTCGGCGGGGGTCGCCGGGGTGGGGTTCGTGCCGGGCCGCACCTCGCTGGGCTGGGATTTCCTGGATACAGGTGATGCGGCGGGCGTGGCGGCGCACGAGTGGGGGCACAACTTCAACCGCGGCCACGCGCCGTGCGGCGATCCGTCTACGGTAGATTCGCTGTATCCCTATGCCGCGGCCAGGATCGGGATCTTTGGCGTGGATGTGGCCACGACCACGCTCAAGCCGGACACGATGAAGGACGTGATGTCGTACTGCGACCCGCAGTGGATCAGCGACTACACCTACCGTGGCGTGCTGGACTACCGGGCGGCGAACCCGGCGCCGCCGGATGCCTCTGGGGCGGCGGCGGGAGCGGCGCAGCCGACCCTGCTGATCTGGGGACGCGTGGGCCGGAACGGGCTCGAAATCGAGCCGGCGTTCGAGGTGACGACGCGGCCGGTGCTGCCGCCGGCGCCGGGGCCGTACACGCTCGAGGGGCTGGATGCGGGAGGCCGGCGTCTCTTCTCGCTCTCCTTCCGTGGAACGAGGGTTGCGGACCTGCCGGGTAGCGCGCGGCGCTTCGTCTTCGCGGTGCCGGCCGGCATGGCGCGGCCGGACCAGCTCGCGGCCCTGCGGCTGAGTGGCGAGGGGATGCAGGTGCTGGCCGAGAGCGCGACGGCCGCGCCCGCGGCACCGGGAGTACCGGCCGGGGTGCCGCCCGGCCTCTCGCTGGCGAGGCCGCGCCCGGGCCTGGTGGAGGTGCGGTGGAACGAGCAGGCCTATCCCATGGTCATGGTGCGCGACGCGGGCACGAGCGAGATCCTCTCCTTTGCCCGGGGCGGTGCCGTCCAGGTGCGGAGCGACGCGCCCGAGCTCGAGCTGGTCTTCTCCGACGGCGTGCGCAGCTTCGGCCTGCGCGCGCGGCTGCAGCCGTGAGGCGTGCCGCCGCGGCCCTTGCCCTCGCCGGACTGCTCGCCTGCCGGCCTGCAGGGCAGCCGGCACCGGCGACAGCAGGACGGCCAGATACGGCGGGACTCGGGGAGCAGGCGGCTGCCGCCGAGAGCGTGCTCATCACTCTCGAGCGAGGGCCCTGCCTGGGCGGCTGCCCCGTCTACTCCCTGGCCATCCACGCCGATGGCCGGGTCATCTACCAGGGCCATTCCGGCGCGCGCGTGACCGGCACGGCCGTGGAGCAGATAGCCCCGGACCAGGTTGTCTCGCTGGCGGAGGCGTTCCGGCGGCTCGACTACTTCTCGCTGGCGGACCGCTACACCCACGGCGAGCCAGGCTGCGAGCGCTACATCGCCGACCTGCCCTACGTCATTACTTCCCTCACCCTTGGCGGCCGCAGCAAGCGCGTCGAGCACGACCACGGCTGCCGCGGCGCGCCTGCCGGGCTGGCGCCGCTGGAAGCCCGCATTGATGAGGTGGCCGGCTCGTGGCGGTGGACGGGCGTGGATCGCTGACGCGGAACTGACACCCGCGAGCGCTCGGTCGGAACCCGCCGCCGCGTAACCCGCGACCGATTTGTTTCTGCTTAGCTTAGCGGAGCGTTGTGCCCGACCACTACATGCGTGGAGGTGCACCAACATGGCCCACGAGGAGACAACGGCGATGCACCGGCAGTTGGCGGGTTATGCCCGCGGCTGGCTCTCCGCCGCCGGATGCTGCGCGGCACTGGCCGGATGCGCGGCTCCTCTCGCGAACTACCAGATCCTGGATGGAACGGGTGTTCCCAATGTCCGGGACTACTGGGCGGAGACGACCGCCCTGTCCCTGCCGCCACGGCAGGGGCGCCCCCAATCCCTCATCTTCGCCGGAGCCATGCAGTACGATGACCGGTCCGTCTGCGGCACTACCGGGGAGCAGGCCCAGTTCCTGGGGTGCGGCTGGGCAACGTACCTGTCCGGGGGCGGCGGGGTGCACGTGAAGGTCCACTCCGCGTCGGACTTTCCGCACTTGCCGGCCGACTGCCCGCTTCCACACGGCGACCCCAAAGCCGCCACCGATGGGAAGAACATCTTCTACGCCCAGATGTGCGGCCCCGACTTCAACGGCGGCGGCATCGAGGGCGATGGCCTGGTGGTCGCCATCTCGAGCGACGAGGGCAACTCGTTCGCCACGCTCTGCACGGTGTGCGTGGGGGAGAAGTGCGGCGCGCCGCTGGCGCACTACGTGGTGGACGCGCCGGACCTCTACTACGACCCGTTCCAGAAGACCCTCTACCTCGCCTGGTGGGACGTGGGCACGAATGGCGACGGTGGGCGGGTCATCTTCTCGCGCAACCTCACGCCGACCAACTGCGCCGGCTGGGAGCCGCCCAAGCGCATCCTGGTGCCCAGCGGCATCAGCCAGCGGGGCCCGGCCATCACGACCTGGGCTACGCCCAGCGGGGTGAGACTTCTGATCGCCTACCACACGAAGCCCGTCAACGAGCAGGTCGAGATCCACGTCGCCTACACGGACGACAACGGCGCCACGCCGTGGGTCGA
>JACQVE010000120.1 GCA_016209965.1 Gemmatimonadota bacterium
GAGCCGCCGATCTCGACCAGCTCGCCCCGGCTGATCACCGCCTCCCGCTCCGCAGCCAGCGTGTTCAGTGCCAGCACCAGAGCGGCCGCGTTATTGTTCACCACGAGCGCCGCCTCGGCGCCGGTCAGCTCGACGAGCAGCGCCGCGCAGTGGTCATAGCGTGAGCCACGCTCGCCGGCCTCGAGGTCGTACTCCAGGTTCGAATACGACGCGGCGACCCGGGCGACCGACTGCCGCGCCGACTCCGCCAGGCGCGCGCGCCCCAGGTTGGTGTGCAGCACCACGCCTGTGGCATTGATGACGGGCCGGAGCGACGGCCGCTCGCGAAGCGCCAGGCGCTCGGCGACCCGGTCCGCGTACCAGGCAGAATCCCTCGGCCCGTCGGGCGGCAGCGCTCCCGCACCCAGCGCCGCGCGCAGCTCTTCCTGCACGGCCTGCAGCGTATCGAGCACCAGCCGCCGCGGCGCACGCTCGAGCAGCCGCTCAAAGGGCGCGCTGGCCAGCAGCCGCTCGACTGCCGGGATCGCTCGCCGGGGATCAGTCATTCGAGGCCGATCCTTTTGCTGTCGTACCCGTTACCCGTACCCGTACCCGATCCCCTCCCCCGCAAGACCAAACCGGATACCGCGCGCGTTCCTGCCGTATCCCTGGGCGCCGCCCCGACGGAATCCGCCGGCGGCGCCGCCGCCCGCGCCCGGGTCTGGAACACCGCACCGCCACCGCCCCCCGGCAGGCCGTGAATATTGGTGATGCCCGCGGCCTCGACCCGGTAGCGTGTCCCGGCCTCGAGCGGCTCCGCCGGGATGACCACCAGTTCCTGCGTGGGCAATGGCGGCGCCGGCTCGCCTGCGGCGGCGGCCACGGCCGTATCGGCGGGCAGGACCTCGGGCGGGGCCTTTCCGACCTGCGCCTCCGCCTGCTCTTGCTGCTGCCGTGCCACGCGGGCGCGCTGCGCCTCCGCTGGATACAACACTTCCCGCACCTCGACTCGGGTGCTGTCCGGCAGCCGCCAGAGCGCGACCTGCGCCTCCGCCTGCGGCACCTGCGGGTCCATGTAGTCGTCGAAGACCAGGGCGACGTGCAGCGAATCCCTTGCGTCGGCGCGCGCCAGCCGCGCGGGAGTCGTATCGGGCGCCAGCAGCGACATGGCAAGGAGCGCGGTGTCGGTGGCCGAGAGCACGGTCGAGCCGCTGTCCCGGGGCTCGAAGGGATCGCTCTTCCGGTTCCGGTTCTGGTCCAGATAGGCGAGGAGGTGATAGCGGCCGGCGGGCACGTGACGGAGCGCAAAGAAGCCGGCAGTATCGCTGACCCCCACGTAGGACACGGAATCGAGCTGCCGCATCGCCTCGATGCGCGCGTCTGCGGCGGGGCGCCCGCTCAGCCGGTCCGTGATGAATCCGGCCAGCGCCGTCGCGGCAATGGGCGGGCCGGTCGAAAAGACCAGCTCGGCGGGCAACTGGCGCCGGTTGCCGAACAGGTCCTGGATCACGGGCAGCACGACTACGCGGTATACGAGCCCCGGCCGCCAGCCGCCCTCAAGCCGGATGCGCAGCTCGGAGCGCCCCTTCTCGAGGCGCAGCTCGCCGGTCTCCGGCGAGACCAACACCGCCTCCTCGACCCCGCGCTCGCTGATCCGTTCGTCGAAGCGGAACACGACTGCGTCGCCCCAGCCGGGGACCACGGCCATGGGCTCCGGCGTCGTGGCAATCACCCGCGGCGGCTGCTTGTCCGGCGCCCCCCCAGGCGGCATTTCAGCCCGCGCGCACGCCGCCAGCCCGGCAATGGCCAGGGGCCAGCCCCGACAGCGCATCACTGCAGCGCGGCCAGCTTGCGTAGGAGCTTGTCGAGCTGGTCCCGGAAGTGCGCCGCCTTCTCCCGTTCCCGCAGGATAACGTTCTCGGGCGCCTGGCTCAGGAACCGCGGGTTCGCCAGCTTGGACTCCGCCGCCCGAAGCTGCCCGCCTACGCGTTCCGCCTCGCGCCCCAGCCGCGCCCGCTCCCGCTCCACGTCCAGGACCCCTGCCAGCGGCACAAACAGCTCCGCGCCGCTACGCAGCACGGCGTGGGCGCCGCCGCGCGCGTCGGCCAGCGCGCCATCGCTATAGACAACCGCGCCTACCCGCGCCAGCCGGCGCAGCGCTCGCTCCTCCGCCGAAAGCGCCGCCTGCAGCGCGGGCGCGACGTGGGAAAGCCGAACCTCCAGCTCCCTGCCTGCGGGAATGTTGTACTCCGACCGCAGCGTGCGCACCACCCCAATCAGCTCGATCAGCGCGCCCATCTCCCGCTCTGCCTGCTCCTCCCGCCGCTCCGGCCGCGGCGCCGGCCAGGCCGCGATCACCAGGGACTGCTCCCGCTCCCGCCCGCCTGGCCACGGCAGTCGCAGCCATAGCGCTTCGCTGATAAAGGGCATGATCGGGTGCAGCAGCCGCAGCACGCCGTCCAGCACTTCGACCAGCGTAGCCTTCGCCGCCTCCCTGCTCGCCTCACTCGAACCCGCGCCCGTACCCGTCCCCAAGCCCGGGCGCTCCCCATAAAACCGCGGCTTCACCAGCTCCAGGTACCAGTCCGCCAGTTCGCCCCAGAAGAAGCGGTACAGCACTTCCGCCGCCTCGTGGAACCGGAACGTCTCCAGCGCGCTGGTCACCTCGTCGGCCGCCGCGGCCAGCCGCGAGAGGATCCAGCGGTCCGCCAGCTCCAGCGAGCCGGCGACGTCGGCTACCGCCTGCACAGCCTCGCCCTCCAGGTTCAGCAGCGCGAAGCGGCCGGCGTTCCAGAGCTTGTTGGCGAAGTTCCGCCCCGTCGCGAAGGTCTCTGCCAGGTCCTCCGGGTTCATGTAGACGTCCGTGCCCACGCCCGCGGCAGCGATCACCGTGTAGCGCAGCGCATCGGCGCCGTAGAGCTGTACCACCTCGAGCGGGTCGATGCCGTTGCCCAGCGACTTGGACATCTTGCGACCCAGGGTATCCCGCACCGTGCCGTGCAGGTAGACATCCCGGAACGGCACCTCACCCATGAACTCGAGGCCGGCCATGATCATGCGCGCCACCCAGAAGAACAGGATTTCCGGCGCCGTGCTCAAGGTGTGCGTGGGGTAGAACGCGGCCAGGTCCCGCGTCTGCTCCGGCCAGCCGAGCGTCGAGAAGGGCCAGAGCCAGGACGAGAACCAGGTATCCAGCACGTCCGGATCCTGCACCAGTTCGGCGCCGCCGCAGCTCGGGCACTGCGTGGGGTCCTCGCGCGCGACGATAGTCTCGCGGCACCCCTCCACCTGACAGTACCAGACCGGGATGCGGTGCCCCCACCAGAGCTGGCGCGAAATGCACCAGTCCCGGATGTTCTCCAGCCAGTGCTCGTAGACCCTGGTCCAGCGCTCCGGTGTGAGGCGCACCCGGCCGGCGCGCGACGCCTCGAGCGCCGGCCCCGCCAGCGGCCGCATGCGCACGAACCACTGCTCGGAGAGCCGCGGCTCGACCACCGTCTCACAGCGGTAGCAGTGCGGCAGCGCGTGGACGTACTCCTCGACGCGGTCGAGCAGCCCCTCGGCCGCGAACGCCTGCACCACTCGCTCCCGCGCCTCGGTGCGGTCCAGTCCGCGGAACGCGGGCGGCGCGTTCTCCCCCATGGCCGCCTCGGGTGTCATGACGTCCAGCGCCGGCAGGCCGTGCCGCTGCGCCAGCTCGAAGTCGTGCGGGTCGTGCGCTGGCGTGACCTTGACCGCGCCCGTGCCGAACTCGGGATCCACAGCCTCGTCCGCCACCACCGGGATGAGCCGCCCCGTCAGCGGCAGCGCGACCTCGCGGCCCACCACGCCGCGGTAGCGCTCGTCCGCCGGATGCACCGCGACCGCGGTGTCCCCCAGCATGGTCTCGGGCCGCGTCGTCGCCACCACCAGGTACTCGCGGCCATCTGCCAGCCGCGGCAGCGCCGCCAGTCTCTGTCCCACGGCATCCCCCACGGAGGCGGCACCCGTACCCGTGCCCGTGCCCGCTCCCTCTCCCTCTCCCTCTGCCTCTGCCGACAGGGCGACACCGCGCCCGCCCGCCACACCCTGTCCCCGCGTATCCGCCTCACCGTGGCCGTCTCCGCCCTCGCCCTGTTGCGTACGCTCCACCAGCGGGTAGCGCAGATAGTACAGCTTCCCCCGCGTCTCCTCCGGCTCTGCCTCCTCGTCGGACAGCGCCGTCAGGCAGCGCGGGCACCAGTTGATGATGTAGTTCCCGCGGTAGACCAGCCCCTTCTCGTACAGGCGGACGAAGACTTCGCGTACGGCACGGGACAGCTCCGGCTCGAGCGTGAAGCGGGTACGGCTCCAGTCGCAGGAGCTGCCAATCGAGCGGAGCTGCTCGAGGATGGTCGAGCCGGTTTCCTGCACCCAGTCCCAGACCCGCTCGACGAAGGCTTCGCGGCCCAGGTCGTAGCGGGTCTTGCCCTCCTGCGCGAGCTGACGCTCCACCACGTTCTGCGTGGCAATGCCCGCGTGATCGGTGCCCGGCACCCAGAGCGCCTCCCGCCCCTGCATGCGCCGCCAGCGGATGAGCACGTCCTGAATCGTGTTGTTCAAGCCGTGACCCATGTGCAGCACCGACGTGACATTGGGCGGTGGGATGACAATGACGTAGGGTTCGCGCTCGCCGCGCTCGACCGCGCCTGGATCCGCGCGGAAGTCGCCGCGCTTCTCCCAGCCACGGTAGAGCGGCGCCTCGACGGCGCGCGGATCGTATTGCGGCGCAAGCGGCTCCGCCATTTGCCATTAGCCTCGTTGGTGTGAAAGGGATCAGGTTAGCGCGCCACTGCCCGCGCCGTCAACGGCGCTGAGCGGTTGCCAGCAGCGCGGTCCTTAGTGGTTGAGTTCGTAAGTACGGCCGTATTTGCGGATTCGACCACTTAGGTGTCATCCCGAGCGCAACGGCGCCGCAAGGCGCCTTGACGTGGACCGCTAGCTCCCTTCCTTCTTCTTCTCCTCCCGCTCCCGGTCCTTGCGCTCGCGGATCGCCTTGACCCGCTCGTCAAAGCGGTCGCGGATGCGCGCCTGGTCCGACTGCTGCTGGATCTCGCCCCACTCCCGCAGCCGATCGTTGATCTCGTCCCGGCGCCCGGGCGGCGCGCCGAAGGAGGGCGCCGGCAGCGTGATGCCGCCCAGGTGGATACCCTCGGGCGAGATGCCCCAGCGCTTGCCGTCCTTCCCCTTGATCGTCCAGTCCGTCCCGCGGCGCTGCGCCTCGAGCTCCGCGCGCAGCGAGTCGTTCAGTTCATCGATGCGGCCGTACACCCGCTCCCGCATGAGCTCCTCGTCGGTTTTCGCCGGCGGCTCGAGCTCGTGCGGCAGGACCCAGAGCCGGCGGTCGTGGACGCGGGGGCGCAGCCGCTCCGCCGGCGAAAGCGCACGCGGGGCAGCCCGGCCCTCGGGCTGCCCCGCCGGCCCTTCGGCGCCGGCGCGCGGGACGGGCGGCGGCCGCTCCTGCGCCTGGCGAGGGCCTGCTCGAACGGGCGCAAGCGCCGCGGGCAGCGTATGCACAGCCGAGGGTACGATCCGGTACACCTCGAGCCCGTGGGGCTCAGGGGCAGGCTCCGCCCTCGAGGCGGCCGGCTCGAGCGCCGGCGGACCCACGGCGATGAAGTAGCGGGAGATCAGCAGCGCCAGGAAGTGGAGC
>JACQVE010000121.1 GCA_016209965.1 Gemmatimonadota bacterium
CACTACGCCCGGGTGGCGCTTGCCGAGCTGTTGTTCGGCGAGCCGCAAACCGGGGTCCGCGGCTGGGCCAGCGACCGCGGGCAGATCCTGGTGCGCTACGGCCGCCCGGCCACGGTCTGGCAGATCCCGCGCAATGATCAGTTGCTGGCGCGTCCCTCAGATCCCAGCCAGGGCCACATGGTGAACCTGCTCCACGGCGGCGGCCGCTGGATCTTCTGGAACTACGACCCGGAGCGGCCCAGCTTCATCTTCGAGAAGAAGTTGGGCTTCAGCGGCGTGCGGCATATGTTCGCCTCGATCAGCTACGCGGTGTCAGAGGAGGCGAAGGCTCTCCAGCCGACGACGTTCCGGCCGCCGTTCCATCGCGTGGGCGAGGTACCACATCAGCTCGCCCGCTTCCGCGCTGCCGATTCGACGCGGCATGAGGTCGAGGTCTACGCCAGGGCGCCGGTCGAGGCGCTCGTTGCCGCGGCGGACGATTCACTAGCCGGCGGGCTCTTCATTTTCCGCCGCGGCGTGGCCGGGCCTCTCGCGAAGCGCATCAAGCACGGCCCGATGGCGGACGGACGGCTCAGCTTCCGGATTGTGCTGCCGCCCGGCGTCTACAGCTACTCCATCGAAGCTGCCTCCGCTGTCGGTGATGCCGCCGCCGTCAGCCGCGGCGAATTCGATGTCGGCGCCTACTCGGCTGCGCGGCTGCGCATGTCTGACCTGCTGCTCGCCACCTCCGCGGCGCCGCTCCGGGCGGAGCCGCGCAGCCGCCATGACCTGGCATTCGAGCCACTCCCCTGTCTCGCGCTGCCGCATGACCGGCGACTGGCCGCCATCTTCGAGATTTACGGACTTACCCTGCGGGAGGGGATCGCCCGCTACCGCGTTACCGTGAACGCGGGCAGGGCGCCGGGTGAAAACGTGATCCTGCGGGTGCTCTCGCTCTGGGGGCTGCACGATCCGGTGAGACGCGAGCCGGACGCAAAGCTTTCCTTCGAGCGCGAGCTGGCCGTGACCGGGGACCGGGCCGTGGACTGGTTCGAGCTGCTGCTGCCCGAGCTCGGAGCGCGCGGCGCCGATTTCGCGGTCAGCGTGACGGATCTGGCCACGGGGGAGACCGCCAGGGCGACTCGTACGCTCCGGCCGGACGCATGCGGCGGGTAGGACGGCACAACACTACTACGCTGCTGCACAAGCACGGCAACGTATTCCTCACGCGGAGTTGGTGTGAGGAATCCGTCGATCAGCGGGCGAAAGCCCCTCATGCCTCTCGAGCTCCTTGCCCTGGCCTATCCCGCCATGGCAAAATCGTAAGCGGCTCGTAGATTGGCCCTGGCATAGGCGATTGGCAGGAGCATCGATGGCCCGTCCCATCCCGGGAGACCCCGAGCGGCCGCTGACGGTCGAGCAGTTCGAGCGGCTGCCTGAGAACGAGCTCTACCGGCTCGAGCTGGTGCGCGGCTGGATCGTGCGCGAGCCGCGTCCGGCTCCGCTGCACGCGCGGGTGGCGAGCATCCTGAACCGCCACCTTGCCGAGTTCGTGGAGGGAAGCGGCCTGGGCGCCGTCTTCGATGAGATGGGAGTGGTCCTGTACGAAGAGCCTGGGACGGTGCGTGGCCCCGACCTCTGCTTCTACGTCCGGGATCGCATACCGGCACAGGGCTACGGCAAGGGGTTCTGGCACGTGGCCCCGGACCTAGCGGTGGAGATCCTCTCGCCCTCGAACTCCGCGAGTGACATCCTGGAGAAGGTCACGGAATACCTGGACCGCGGCGCTCGCCTGGTGTGGGTCGTCGATCCGGATTCGCGCAGCGTGACGGTCTACCGCTCGCTGCGCGAGATCCAGCTCTTGCGGGGCGACGACGTGCTCGAGGGCGGCGACGTGCTCCCGGGCTTCCGGCTGCCGCTGGCGCGGCTTTTCGCGCTCTGAGGGCCATCTTCCCTGGCGGCGAGCCCTGGCGGTTCCGGGAACCGTTCACGGTGGAGGGCTTGCTAGCGCCCCGAGTCTAGCCGGCCAGCTCGGCCTCGAAGCCGACGGCCCGGATAAGCTCGATCAGCCGGTCGATAGCCACCTCGTCGTCCTCATAGTCCACGTCGGCGCAGCCGGACTCGTGACTGGCCTCCACGCCGTAGACGCCGGGCTCCGCTTCCAGCGCCTGCTTGATGCGCTCTTCATCGGCGTGGCGCATGCCTGAGATGCGCAGCTTGAGTGTGGGCATGGGATCCGCCTCCAGAATGGGTTGCGGCGTAAGGGGTGCGAAGGCCGCGCCGCTTGAAGGGCACGAGCTCACCAACCGAGGTCCCTCGACTCCAGCCAGCGCCAGAGGCTCTGGTCTCCGCTCGGCATGACACGTTCCGGGGCAGGCTTCTACTTCACGGGTTCGGTGCCCCGCGCGGTGCCCAGGTAAATATACGCGTCGGCGACGTCGCGCAGCCGGTAGTCGTGAGGCAGGATCTCGAGCGTCAGGCCCGGGCCAGCGCTCGCGTAGATGGGGTCGTCGAGGAAATCGAAGCGCTCGTTGATGTGCAGGGCGAACGGAGGCGCGAGGTCGGGCAGCTTGGCATGGAAGATGTCGAACACGCGCGTGGCGCCGTAGGACGCGATCTCGCCGTAGTGGGTGGGCTGCGGCGCACCGTCGACCAGCATGGTGTACAGTTCGAGCGGGAGACGGGCGTGCAGGCGAGTGCCCAGCCAGGTAACCGGCACCGCCTGCCCGCCGCCGCCGACGCGCAGCTCGGCGCGGCCGCTCCTCAGGCCGTGGTACCCGCCCATGAAGATCAGCGTGTCCGGAGGCGTACGTGCGGCTCGGGCATAGGCCAGCAGGGCATCCACATCCGCGCCGCCGCCGTAGCGGTCGAGCAGCGCGGCCGCGGCGCTGAGCCCGGCCAGTGCGCCCAGAACGGTTGCGCCCCGCAGCCCGACGCGGCGCCGGACAACATCCAGCGCGCGCAGCAGCTCGAGCAGCCGGGCCCGCTTTCTCCTGGGCTTGTGCATGGTCGTGCCTCCAGCCGTATCGCCGGCCTCTCGCTGCAACCGGCGGGCCGCGCACGACCCCGGGCTGCACTCGTGCGGGCTTGACCCTGAGCAAGTGCCTTGGTACCCTCAACTTATGCGCCAATTCGCGGCTCGGAGCTGGCGGCCGGAACTCGAAGCTTCTGCCCGCGCGGCGCGGGTACGCGCAGTCGACGCGGGCTGGCTGGCGGGCGCCGCGCTCTTCGCGGCCGGCTGTGGCGTGCTGCGCGAATCCCGGGTCGACCGACTGTGGGCGCCGCCAGCGGCAGAGGAGGTGCCGGCGCTGCGGGCCCACCTGAACCGCAGCCCCTCGGATCTCCATGCCGTTTTCCGGCTGGCCTCGGCCTACCACTCCGCTGCGCGGCTCGAGGAGTCGCGGAGGCTACTCGAGCTGCTGCTGCGACGCGACCCGGCCGATGCCGGCGCGACCTTCCTTCTCGGATTGACGTACGAGGACCTCGGGCTGTACCCCGAGGCCCGTTCGCTTTACGAGCGCTACATCGCCTCCGCGGACTCGGAACGGCTGGCCCGCGAGCTGCGGCGCCGCCTGCCGGTGATCGAGCGGCTCGAGCTGAGGAGCGCGGCGCGGTCCGCCCTGGCGCGCGAGCCGGAGTTGATCGGGGCGCCGCCCGATCCACGGACGGTGGCGGTGTTCCCCTTCCTCTACGCCGATGTCGACCCGCTGCTCCGGCCGCTGGGTCGCGCCGTTTCCGAAGTGCTGGCGGCGGACCTGGCGCGCGCGAGCGGGCTCACGGTGGTGCGGCCCGAGCGGGTGCAGAGCCTGCTCGCCGAGATGGGGCTGGCCGCCCGCGGCCGCATCGACCAGGCCGCGGGCGCGCGGGCGGCGCGGCTGCTGGGCGCCGAGCTGGCTGTGCAGGGGTGGATCACCGGAGGGAGCGAGCGGCTCACGCTGTCGGCCTCCATCCAGGGCGTGGGCGGGCGGGACGCGGCGGTGACGCAATTCTCGGCCACGAGCGTGCCAGCACAGACGCTCGACCTCGAGAAGCAGTTGGCGCTCAGCGTGTTCCGCAGGCTGGGGGTGGATCTGAGTGCCCCCGAATGGGAGCGCGTGCTTAACCTGGCGACGCGGGACTTTGGCGCACTGCTCGCCTTCGGCCGGGGCACCGAGGCGCTGGATGCCGGCGACTACGCCGAGGCAGCGCGCGCCTTGCGCAGGGCCGCCGAGTTGGATCCCGCGTTCGAGCTGGCGGGCGAGCGCGCGCGGCTGGCAGCCGAGGCCGCCGCCGCGGCGGCGACGAGCACGCGGCAACTCTCCTTTGCCTATTGGCTCGAGGCGGGGGCCGCC
>JACQVE010000122.1 GCA_016209965.1 Gemmatimonadota bacterium
GCCTGCTTGCTGCGCTCCCTGGCTTCTTGCACAATGCGACCGGACTCGCCGCTCTCGACTGGCTGGGGGCCGGCAGGCGGCGCGAGGCGGTGTGTGCCGCGGATCTCGTAGGCGAAGAGCTTGGCGCGCAGGTCGCCCAGCAGCTTGATCAGGCGGGGCGTCGCCTCGAGCAGCCGCCCCTCCGCTTCCAGCCGCAGCACCAGCTCGGCGAAGCGCCGCAGGTCGGCGCGCAACGCCTCGGGCGTGATGTCATCGTAGAGTCCCAATATCCCTCCTTCGCCCTCTGGGGCGTTCGCCAGCCTTGGCCGGAGCCGTGGGCCAGCCGAAGCGTCGCAAAACCCCGGCCAGCGCGGGTTCTGCTGCGGCAGGGTCGCCGGGCTCGCCGGGCGCGCCGGGCGGGTCCGGCTGGACGTGTTTGTGCTCGCGGGCTAGCTTTCTGGATCTATGGCCATTGCCTATCTCACCCGCAAGGTCTCGTTCGCGGCGGGGCATCGCTACCACCGCCCGGAATGGAGCGAGGCGCGCAACCGTCGCGTGTTCGGCGCGTGCAGCAACCCCCACGGCCACGGGCACAACTACCTGCTCGAGGTGACGGTGCGAGGCGAGGTGGACGGGGAGACGGGGTTTGCCGTGGATCTGGGCGCGCTGGATGCGCTGCTGCGCGAGGCTGTGCTCGAGCCGCTGGATCGTCAGCACCTGAACCACGTGGTCGATGCGTTCGCGCCCGGCGGGGCGATCCCGACCTGTGAGAATGTGCTGGTCTACCTGTGGCCGCGCATCGCACGCGGGCTTCCGGCGGGCGCCCGGCTGCACCGCTTGCGACTGCACGAGGACCCGACCTTGTATGTGGACTACTTTGGCGGCGGGAAGGGCGCGCCGGAGCCGTCGGCCGGCGCGGGGGGCGCGGCATGAGCGGGGAGAGCGGGCGGAGCGCGGCCGGGGAGCCCACGCCGGCGCCCCACGCCGTGGGCGAAGGGTCCCCCGGCTTGCCCGCCCGGCGCTTCGTGGTAGACGGCCTCGAGTGGACGGCCCGTATTGCCGGTGAAACGGCCGGCGGAACGGGCCGGCAGGGCGTCGCCGCGCTGGTGGTGGTACACTTCAGCCGGGCAGGGCGGGAGCAAGCCGAACGGGAGCTCTTGCTGCCGCGCGGGCGTATCGAGGAGCTGCACGACCAGGAGCTGTGCGACCTGTTTCGCACGGCGCGCGCCGTAACGGGAACGGGTGTGGCGGCGGGGAAGGCCGGCTCTACTCGCTCTCCAGCCGAGGACCGACCTTCACCAGGTTCTGCTCGACCTTGATGGCGTAGCGCGCCAGAGCTGCGGCGCCGGGCGGCGCGACCGCCTCACCGCTGCGCAGGTCGTACACCGCATCGTCGGTGGGGCAGATCAGCAGGTGTCCCTTGAGCCGCCCTACACTGGCGAGGTCCGTTCCATCGCGCGGGCACCGGCCCGAGACCGCGTAATACGTCTGACCCACGTTGGCCACCAGCAGCCGCTGGCCGCGCACGTTGACCTGCCGCATCTCGCCAGGCCCCAGGTCCTGCGTCTTGAGTACCGCTTCTTGCTCGCTCATACCCCGAAGGACCGTTCCAGGGGAAGCCCGCCCCACGTCACCTGCGGCGGCCTCCTGGGCCCGCTCGTGAAGCATCAGGGTCCCCGCTCGTCCGACCCGCCGGTCCGCCCGGCTAGCGCGTTCCCACGAACTGCTCGAGGATCTTGGGCTGCTGCTCGTCGATCCAGCGGCTCATCTCCTCTTCCTGCCGGAGGTTCTGCTCGAGCAGTCGGCTAATGTCATCCTGCCGCAGCGCCTTGGCCTGGTCCACCAGCCCCCGGTAGCTGGCGATCTCGTAATGCTCCGTCTTGCTCGCCGCATCCAGATTGAAGACCTCGAGGGCCTGCGGCGAAGGCTGCTCCGCCTGGAACGTGCGCTTCTCCTCCCGCAGGCCACGCAACGCCGTGCACTGCACGCGCGGCGCCTCGCTGCCCAGGAGTTCGAAGCAGCGCTCCAGGTTCTGGATATGCCGCTGCGTCTCCTCGCGATGCCGCCGGATCCGGCCGCGCACCTCCACACTCTGCGTCTCCGTCTCCAGTTGGTCCAGAACCGAGATGATCTGCTGCTCCGCGTCGTACATGTCGCCCAGTCCGTGGCGGAACACATCGTTCAGCGTGTTGGCGGCCATGCGTGCCTCCGAAGGAAACTGGATCGGGTGGCGGGCCAATGGCGCGGCATTCTGCCGCAACATCCATTCCCGATTTACGGGCACGGGCACGGGGAGGGTCCAGGGACCAGGCAGGGGAGGGTCCAGGGTCCCGGCCATAACGGTGGTCGGTTCCTGTGCCTTCCCTTGGCCCTCCCTTGACCCTTCCCCTTCGCCCTCCCTTTGCGCTTGCCCCTGCCCTTGCCCTGGCTCTGCCGGGGGCTGGTCCTGCGCCCGCCTGGCGCCTTACTTTCTAAGCCATGTGAGCGGCGGCTCCCGTGTGTCGGCGCAGCGGAGGAGAGGGCGGTAAGACCATGGAGGCCATGTGACGGAGGGCAGGAAACACAGGATTCTGACCGGGGATCGTCCTACGGGCCGGCTGCACCTGGGGCACTGGGTTGGCAGCCTGGAGAACCGCGTGCGGCTGCAGTCGGAGCACGAATGCTACTTCATCGTCGCGGACCTGCATACCCTGACCACGCGGCCGGAGAAGGAGGCGCTGGCGGAGGTGCCAGAGAACATCCATGAGATGGTGCTGGATTACCTGGCAGCGGGCATCGATCCGGAGCGCTGCACCATCTTCGTGCAGTCCGCGGTCCCCCAGACGGCGGAGCTGAACCTGATCTTCGAGATGCTCGTCTCGCTCCCCCGCCTCGAGCGGCTGCCCACGATCAAGGAGATGGCCGAGGCGGCGCACCTCGAGGTGCTGCCCTTCGGGCTGGTGGGCTACCCCGTGCTGCAGGCGGCGGACATCCTGCTGCCGCGCGCGGACCTGGTGCCCGTCGGGCGCGACAACGCGCCCCACGTCGAGGTCACCCGCGAGATCGCCCGGCGCTTCAACTTCCTGTACGGCGACGTCTTTGCGGAGCCCGAGGCGCTGGTCAGCGAGCTGCCGGTGCTGCCGGGCATTTACGGTGAGCAGAAGATGTCCAAGTCGCTGGGCAACGCGATCCTGCTCTCCGACCCCGCGCCCGTGGTGCAGGAGCGGGTCATGCAGATGTACACGGACCCGAACCGCGTGCGCGCCGATGTGCCCGGCCGCGTGGAGGGGAACCCCGTCTTCATCTACCACGACTTCTTCAACCCGGACGGGGCGGAAGTCGAGGACCTCAAGGAGCGCTACCGGCAAGGGCGGGTGGGCGACGTCGAAGTGAAGCGGAAGCTCGCGCGTGCGCTCAACGCATTCCTCGAACCGATCCGCGAGCGGCGCGCTCAGCTCGAGCAGCAGCCACGGATCGTCGAGGAAATCCTGCTGGCCGGGAACCAGCGCATGCGCGCGCTCGGCGCCGAGACCCTGGAGCGCGTGCGCGAGGCCATGGGGCTGACGTA
>JACQVE010000123.1 GCA_016209965.1 Gemmatimonadota bacterium
CTGTTCACGCTGGTGGGTGGACTGACGGGCGCGGCCACGGGGTTCGCGCTGCCCATCTTCACGTCGCTGGACTGGCCGCTCATCACGGGGGGCAAGCCGATCATCTCCTTGCCGCCGTTCGTGATCATTGCCTTCGAGCTGACCATCCTGTTCGGCGCTCTCTCTACCGTGCTCGGGCTGCTCATCAATGCGCGGCTGCCCAGGGCGCGCCCGCGCGTGATCTATGACCCGGCGTTCTCGGTGGGCCGGTTCGGGATCCTGGTGCTGGTGCCAGCGGGCCGCGAGAGGGAAGCCGCGGCGCTGCTGCGCGAGAGCGGGGCTGCTGAGGTGCGGGAGCGGCCGGAGGAGGTGCGGGTTGGGACGCTCTGAGCCGGATACGCAGGGGCGCAGGGAGGCGGGGAGGCGGCGCCCCCCGCCCCGTGCTGCCCCAGGAGGGAGTGAGGCCGGGATGCCGGGCCGCTGCGAACTGGCGACACGGCGATCGGCGGGGGATGATTCCCTGCGTCGCTGCGTCTCCGCGTCGCTGCGTCGTGCGGCAGCGAGTTGGGTGGCAGTGCTGGGCGTGGGCGTGGCGGCCGCGGGCTGCACGCAACTGGACAACGCCCTGGCCTCGATTCCGTTCCTGTCGTTTCTGCGCGAGTCGCCGGCCTTCGATCCGTATGAGGCGCCACGCCCTGCGCCCGAGGGAGCGTTACCGTTCGAGACGCCGGTGGGCGAGGTGCTGCCGCCACTGGCCCCCGCGGACGCCGCCCTGGCGGCGTTCGGCGCCAGGGTTGCCAACCCGGTGGCACGCGACGATGCGGTGCTGGCGCGGGGTAAGGTGCTGTACGAGCGGTACTGCTCGGTCTGTCATGGAGCGAGTGGGAAGGGGAACGGGCCCATCGTCGGGCCGGGCAAGTTTCCCTTTGCGCCGGATCTGACGGTGCCGGCCACGGTCGGCCGGTCGGATGGTTATCTCTACGGCATCATGCGGGTGGGGCGGGGTCTCATGCCCCCGTACGGGGAGCGGCTGTCCCATCGCGAGCGATGGTACGTGGTGCATTACCTGAGGGCGTTGCAAGTCGCGGGTACGGGCACGGGTGCGGGCACGGGTACGGGTAGGGGAATGGGAGCGGGAATGGGAGCGGGAGCGGGTGCGCCGGCGCGTCCACGCGGGATGGAGCGGAGAGGCAGGTAGCTCTATGGCGCAGCACAATGCAGCCGGAGAGCTGCCCGCGCGCACATTGGAGACCGTGCCTGCGAAGGCGCGGCTGGCGATCATCTTGCTGCTCGTGCTGGGCAGCGCCACGCTGCTGACCGCACTGCTGACTGATGCGGCGCGGGCGTGGCGGGCGTACCTGTTCAACTGGCTCTACTGGACCAGTATTGCGCAGGGAGCCGTGATCCTGGCGGCGGCGGTCACGATGACGCGCGGGATCTGGTCCCAGCCCGTCCGGCGCATTGCGTTGTCCTTCGTCGCCTTCCTGCCTGTCTCCTTCCTCCTGCTGCTGCCGCTCCTCTTCGCCGCCGGGCAGGTCTTTCCCTGGGTGCACCAGGAGCTGGGCGGCAAGGAAGCGTGGCTGAACGTCCCCTTCCTCGCGGCCCGAAACCTGGCAGGACTGGCCACGCTCTTCGGGCTGTCCCTGGCCTTCGCCTACTGGGCGCTGCGGCCGGATGCGGGACTGCTGCTCGCGCAGGCGTCGCCCCGGCACTCCGGGCCGGAGTGCCGGGGGCTTTACGCTAGACTGACCCGCGGCTGGCAGGGCCAGGAGGTGGAGGAGGCACGGGCCCATCGCAACCTCAGCCGACTCTCGCCCGTGCTAGCGCTCACGTACGCGATCGTGTTCAGCATCGTCGCGGTCGATTTCGTCATGTCGCTCGAGCCGGAGTGGTTCAGCAGCCTCATCGGCCCCTACTTCTTCATGGCTGCGTTCCTGGGAGGCATTGCGGCCACGGCGCTGCTCACGGTCGTCTACCGGCGGGGGCTCGAGCTGGGCAGCGCGATCCAGCCGCCGCAGCTCCATGACCTGGGCAAGCTGACGTTCGCC
>JACQVE010000124.1 GCA_016209965.1 Gemmatimonadota bacterium
AAGGTGGCAGCCCGCCGGCCAGCCAGGCGTTGGGCCGGGACGACATCACCCAGCTCGCCGAGCTACTGCGGCTCGAGGATCGCCGGGATTTTGATGCCAGCCGGTTCCAGCAGCTTTTCCGGCACCCAACGCCGCTGATCCGGAACCGCGCCGCCCGCGCCGCCGGACGCATTGGAGACCGGCGCGCGCTGCCCCTGCTGCTCGAGGCGCTGGCGGATTCCAGTGAAGAGGTGAGGGCCGAGGCCACCTTTGCCCTGGGCGAGATCGCCGATACCGGGGCCGCAGTGTCCGGCGCACTCGCTGCGCTGATGGTCACCGGCGGCCCTGAGGCGGCCAGGGAAGCCGTCGCAGCCCTGGGGAAGTTGGGGACGCGAACGGCGCGCGCAGCAGTGGAATCCGTGTTGCGGCCGGACGGGGCTCAGCGCCAGCGCGGCGGGCAGGTGTGCCCATCGGGAGCCGGCCGCGCGGCATCCGGCGGCGTTCCGCTCCTCACCCGGCGTGAGGCCATGCTGGGCGAAGCGCTGCTCGCGATCTGGAAGTTCCCGCGCGACCCCGGGACGGCCGAGCTTGTCGCGCCATTTCTGGACTGCCAACAGGCGGAACTCCGCTGGCGGGCCGCCTACGCGCTTATGCGTATCGGCGAACCCGCGCTGGCGTGGCGCCTGCTCAGGGCACTGCAGGAACCGGATCACCGGGTACGCGAGTTCGCCGCGCGGGGGCTGCGAGCTGCCCTGGCCGACTCGGCCGGAGAGCGCCAGCGGGCGCTCGCTGCATTGCAGCGCGCGCTCGCGGACGCCCACCCGCACGTCGTCATCAATGCCATCCGATCGCTGGCCACCTACCAGGACCCGACTGCGGCTCCGCCCGTGATGGCCCAGATGGCGCGCATGGATGCGAAACTTGCCTACGCGGCAGCAACGGCACTCGGGGACATCGGCGGGGCAGCCGCCGTGTCGGCGCTGGCAGCCTTGGCGGTTGACGGAGGGGCGCCCGTCTCGCTGCGCGGCGCGGCCCTCGCGTCGCTGCTCCGGCTGGACGTGTCAAGCGGCGCAGCCCTGGCCCGATCCCTGGCCCGCGAGACAGCCTGGCTGGCGCGCCTTTACGCGGCGCGCGCGCTGGCCGCAGGCCGCTGGGCCACTGCCTCACCCCTGATCACCACTCTGCTGCGGGACCTAGATGCACGGGTCGCCGCCGCCGCGCTGGATGCCGGCGTGACCCTCGCCGGGGACAGCCTGGACGCCATCCAGCCGCTCTACATCGAGGCTCTGGCCCACCCGGATCCGGGAGTGCGGGCCGCCGCATTGCGCGGCGTGGCACGGCGGGCTGACCCGGCGGATCTCGCGCTCGTGCTGGAGGCGTACGATCGCGCCCAGAGCGATACCGGCACCAACGACGCAGCCGTGGCCGCCCTGCAAGCGCTTGGCAGGTTCGCCGCCGGCGGCGCGCCCGTGGCCAGAAGCTTCTATCTGAGATTCCCTCGCTCGCCGGATCCCGTCGTACGGGCGCAGGCCGTCGCGCAACTGGGCAAGGGGAGCTGGGGCGAGGCGTTTCCCGTCGAGACGGGGCGTGACCCCTGGTTCTACCGCCAGATCATCGAGGAGCTGGTGGAGCCGGAAATCAGTCGCGGCGCGCGCAAGCGGGTGCGGATCGAGACGGCGGGCGGCGCGATCATTCTGGAGCTGGCGGGAGCCGATGCGCCCCTCACGGTGTACAACTTCCTCGCGCTGGTCAGGAGCGGCTTCTTCACAGGTGGACGGTGGCACCGGGTGGTGCCTAACTTCGTGCTGCAGGACGGGGATCCCCGAGGCGATGGCACCGGCGGCCCGGGTTATGCAATCCGCGACGAGCTGAATCGTATCCGGTACCTGCGGGGTACCGTCGGAATGGCGCTGTCGGGGCCCGATACAGGTGGGAGCCAGTTCTTCATCACGCATTCACCTCAACCTCACCTCGACGGCGGCTACACGGTGTTCGCCCGAGTAGTGGAGGGCATCGAGGTCGCCGACCGCGTTGCACAGGATGACCTGATCGCGTCGATCCGGATCTTGCCATGATGCGAACCACCACGCTTTTCCTGGCGCTTGCCCTCTGCCTGCCAGCAATCGGAACGGCGCAGCTCGTGCCGTTCGGCAAGAACAAGATTCAGTACCGCGGCTTCAACTGGCAGGTGCTTTCGGGTGAGCACGTGGACGTCTACTACTACCCCGAAGGGGAGACGCTCGCCCGCCTGACCCTGGCGTACGCGGAAGAGAGCTACCGATTCCTCGAGCGGAAATTTCAGCACCATCCCTTCCGGCGCATTCCGCTCATCGTTTACTCCTCGGATCAGCATTTCGAGCAGACCAACGTGTTCCCCGGGTTCATTCCGGAAGGCGTCCTGGGGTTCACGGAATACCTGAAGCGGCGGGTGGCCCTCCCCTTCCGCGGCGACTATGCCCAATACCGCCACACGCTGCGCCATGAGCTGGTGCACGCGTTCCAGCTCTCGAAGCTCTCGGAAGTCCAGTCCCTGCACCCCCGCCAGCGCCGGGTTTCGCCGCAACAGATCCATTGGTGGACCGAGGGGCTGGCGGAGTTCTGGTCGAGTGCGCAGACGCCGGAAGACGACATGTTCGTGCGTGATCTGGTGCTCACCGGCAAACTGCCCACCATCAGGCAGTTCAATTACCTGTACAGCTTTGCCTCCTATCCTCTGGGCGCCGAGCTGCACAAGTACCTCGCCGGCCGCTTCGGCGAGGAGTACATCGTCGAGCTGTACGAGGAGTACTGGAAGTACGACTCGTTCGAGCAAGCGCTGGAGGCCACGCTGGGCGTCGACCTCGACCGGCTCAGTCGGGAATTCCGCTACGAGCTCGAGCAGCGCTACTTCCCGATCTACGCCCAGCGCGCGCCCCTCGAGGTGGGCGCCGTGCCCGTGGTGCACAAGGGCGGGGCCAATTTCAAACCGGTTCTGTACCTGCCCCCAGGCGACTCCGTGCCCGAGCTGCTGTTCCTTTCCCCACGCAGCGGCTACACGAACATCTACCGCACCCGCCTGGATGAGGGCGAGAAAGGCATTTCGGCGGTAGTCGAAGGCGAGCGGAGCGCAGAGTTCGAGTCCTTCCATGCCTACGAGTCCCGCATTGACGTGAGCAGCGGGGGCGTCGTTGCCTTTATTTCCAAGTACATGGAACGCGATGCTCTCTTCCTCTGGAACCTGCAGAAGGCCGAGATCGTGGGGCGCTACCAGTGGCCGGACCTGGTAGGGTTGAAGTCCCCGTCGTGGGATCCCACCGGTACGAAGGTCGTGTTCGAGGGCCTTTCGACCGCAGGGTTCTCGGACCTCTACACGGTCAATTTCACGAGCCACGAGCGGGCCGCTTTGACCGGCGACCGCTACCGGGACGAGGATCCGGATTGGGCGCCCGACGGCCGGAGCATTGTATTCGCCTCCGATCGTACGCGGTTCGGCGTGGACGGGCACAAGAATCTCTTCGTCCTGGACCTCGAGACGCGCCAGCTTCGTTACCTGACCTACGGCTCGTGGAACGATCAGGACCCCCGCTGGTCACGGGACGGGAAGCGAATTGCCTTCAGCTCGGATCGCGGCGGGATTTACGACATCTACGCCGTAGACGCGGCGGGGAACGGCCGGCGGCTGACCGACATGGCCGGCGGCGAGTTCGACCCCGAGTGGCTGCCCGGAGACCGCGGGCTCGTCTTCACCGGATTCAGTGAAGGCACGTTCCGCATCTACAAGTACAGCTTCCCGGCGGACACCGCCACAGCGCCGGCCTTCGCACTGGCGGACAACAACCTGCCGCTGCTGGCCTTGGGAGACACTCCGGCAAGCAACGGCGAACTCCCGCTAGGCTGGGAATGGTCCGAGCTCGATGAAGCCCTGGTGAAGGAAGCGAAGCCCCAGCGCTACAACACGTGGCAGGAGCTGTCCCTCGATTTTGCGGGCGGCGATGCGGTGGTCGCCCCGGGCGTCGGTGCGGCGCAAGGCGCCCAGTTCCTGGCCAGCGACATGCTCGGCAACCATATCCTGTTTGCCGGCATTTCCGCGGTGCAGGCCCAGGATCTCGGAGAGCTCGTGGATAACTTCAGCGGGCACTTGCTGTACCTGAACCTGGCGCACCGGCTGAACTTCGGCGCCGGCGCATTCCGCTTCAAGGGCCTGTTCCGAGACGTCGCCTTCGACATTTATCAGGAGGAGACCTACGGCGGCTACTTCGTGGCCAGTTATCCGTTCTCCAAGTTCCGCAGGCTCGAGCTGCAGCTCGGGCTCGAGCGCAGCAACCGCACGGATATCCAGGACGCATTCGAGCAGGGGGTTTTTGGCCGGACCACGCGGCCGGACCCGCGCGATCTGACGCGAGAAGGGGTTCTGACCAGCAACTACCTGTCCTATGTGAAGGATAACACCCTCTGGCTACCCACCGGCCCTATCGATGGCGAGCGCTTCAACCTCACGGCAGGCCTGGTGACCTGTTTCTCCTGCACTTCTCCCAGTGAGGTGAGCGGGGCGCCGGTCACCCGCAGTGCAACGGCGGAGAACTACGTAGTCATCGGCGATTATCGCCGCTACGTGCGCACCTCGCTGTTGAGCGCGTACGCGTTCCGGGCGTACGTCTTCTATAGCGACGGAGCGATCCCCGACCGGGCCGTCCTGGGCGGGCCCCACCGCTTGCGCGGCTACCCGCGTTTCGCGCTCGCCGGCTCGCGCGTCTGGCTCCTGAACCAGGAGTGGCGGTTCCCCTTGCTGCACCGCATAGGCCTGGCCTTCCCCTTTGGCGAGCTGCGCTTCCCCGGCATCCAGGGCGCGCTCTTCGTGGACGCCGGCTCGAGCTGGCTCGAGGACCAGAAGCCCGAAGGGACCTGGGGCAGCTATGGCCTGGGCCTGCGCACTTCACTGGGCCCGCCCCTCGTCTTGCGGCTCGACATCGGACGACGGTTCCGGCTCGGTGAGCTGCCCCCCGTCGTGTTCGATGACAACGAGGGGTTCGGCGACACCTTCGTCGACTTCTTCTTCGGCTTCAACTATTGATGAGGCGCCGCGTTGCCGCTTGCCGGCGCGGGGGGTATCGTCTCACGCGGGCCGGGCCGGCCGCAGCCGCCGCGCTGGCGCTGCTGGGGATCGCAGCTAGCCTGCTGGCGTGCGCGCCGCCGGGCACCGCCGGCCAGCCAGCGCCAGCTTCTGTCGAACACGACCTGGTGGCGGCCAGCGCGCCGGCTCGGCCGCTGCGCATCCTCTTCGATTGGACCGTCCGCGAGCGGGAGGCACGCTTCAGCGGAAGGGGTGTAGCCAGGATCGAGCCACCCTACCGGGCCCGGCTCGACTTGTTCGGGCCGCGCGGCGAGACCTACCTCAGCGCCGCCGTGGTGGAAGCCGAACTGCGACTGCCGCCCTTCGCCGCCGCCGCGCCGGTGCCCCCGCCGCCTCTGCTGTGGAGCGCGTTGGGCGTCTTCCGCCCGCCACCGGACGCCGAGCTGGTCAGCGCGCGGCAGCAGGGCGAGGCGTTGCACCTCGAATATCGGGAGGGCGGGTTCCGCTGGCGCTTCGCCTTCGAAGGCGGAAGCTTGCGGCAGGCGGAATGGGAGTGGCCGGGAAAGGAGCGGCAAAGCGTGCTGCTGAAAGGAGAGGCAGCGGGCAGACTGCCCCGTGAGGCGGTGTACCGCGACTGGACGGCATTCGTGGAGCTCGTTTTGACCCTGGACAAGGCGGATGATGTCGAGCCCTTCCCACCCGAGATCTGGACGCCGGGCGCGTCTTGAGCCGCTGCTGCTGCTCGCCGCCCTGCCACTGACCTGGACCTGCCATTACGGATTCCAGGGCGGCGGCGGCTTCCCGTCCCACATCCGCACCCTGTATATCCAGCCGCTCGAAAACCAGACGGCTCAATTCGAGCTCGAGCAACTGCTATTCGCGAGATTGCTCGAGCGAGTGCCCCGCGCCTTGGGCGTGCGGCCCGCTGGACGCGAACTCGCCGATGCCGTACTGACCGGGCGGATCATGCGCTACGACGACGTGGCTCAGAGCTACCGTGCCGGCGATCCCTCCGGGCAGGCTACAGTCGTGGCGCACCAGGTCCAGATCGCCATGGAGGTCCAGATCATAGACGCCAGGCAGAACGTGATCCTGTGGGAAGCCTCGAATCTGACTGGGCGCGGAGAGTATCAGCCTGCTACCCAGAGCAACCAGGACGGCCGGTCGAAGGCGATCGATCATCTCGTGCAGCAGATTGTTGACGGCGCCCAGTCGCAGTGGTGATGGCGCGAGCATCGCTGAGGCGATAATGCTTCGTCTGGGGTCGCGGGGGAGCACGCTGGCTCGCTGGCAGGCCGAGAACGTCCGGGCCCGCCTCGAAAGGGCGCACCCGGAGCTGCGCGTCGAGGTGCAGGTGGTGGCCACCACTGGCGACCGCATCCACGACGTGCCCCTGGCCCGCATCGGCGAGCAGGGTCTGTTTACGAAGGAGATCGACCGCGCGCTCCTGGACGGCTCCGTGGATGCCGCGGTGCATTCCCTCAAGGACGTGCCCACCCGGCTGGACGTGGGGCTGCGGCTCGCGGCCGTCACCGAGCGCGAGGATCCTCGCGATGCGCTCCTGGCGTCGCCCGCGGCCGCGGGCAGGACGCTCGCCACGCTCCCGCCGGGCGCCCGCGTGGGCACGAGTTCCTTGCGCCGCCGTGCCCAATTGTTGCACGCTCGGCCGGACCTCCGGGTGGAGGACCTCCGCGGCAATCTCGATACTCGCCTCACCCTCGTGGCGGGGGGTCGATTCGATGCCGCCATAGTGGCCTATGCCGGCCTCCGCCGACTCGGGCGGGAGGCGGCCGTGACCGAGCTGCTCGAACCACCCGGCTGGCTGCCTGCCGTGGGTCAGGGAGCGCTCGCCATTCTTGTCCGCGAAGACGACGCCCGCGCCTGTGCCTTGACGGCGTGCCTGGACGACACCTGGACACGGTGTGCTGCCGCTGCCGAACGGGCCTTCCTGCGCGCCCTCGAGGGAGGATGCCAGGTGCCCATCGGGGCACTGGCCGCGCCCGCACCGCATGGCCTGCTGCTCCACGGATTGGTGGCGTCCCTGGACGGACAGCAGCTCCTGCGCGGCGAAGCCGCCGGCCCCGCCCAGGACGCGGAGCTCCTGGGGCAGCAGCTCGCCGCCGATCTGCTCGAGCGCGGCGGCGACCGAATCCTCGAAGCGCTCCGCGGCCAGGACCCGGACGCGCTGCCCGCGCCCAGTCCTCCATGACCGCGCTCGCTCCCCCGCGGCAGAAGCTGCTCTCGCGGGCCGAGCTCCTGAAACGCTACGGCCCGCCGCGGCGCCTACGCCTGGTGTTCACCAACGGCTGCTTCGACCTGCTGCACCGGGGGCACGTGGAATACCTATACGAGGCGCGGGCGCTAGGCGATGCACTGGTCGTCGGCCTGAACTCGGATACCTCGGCCCGCCGGCTGGAAAAGGGCGAAGGAAGACCGTTTGTGCCGGAGGAGGACCGGGCCGCCGTGCTGGCCGGACTGGCATGCGTGGATGCGGTGGTGATTTTCCAGGAGGACTCGCCCCGGGCGCTGATCGCAGAACTGCTGCCGGACGTGCTGGTGAAGGGCGGAGACTACCGGGCCGACGAAGTCGTAGGCCGAGAGGAGGTCGAGGCCGTGGGCGGGTGCGTGGTCATCCTGCACTACCGGCAGGGTCAGTCCACCAGTGGTCTGATCCAGCGAATCCGGCAAGGAAGGTGATGAGCCGCAGCGTTACGCCCACCAGGTGGGCGGGTCTTGCGCTTGCGCCGGGGCCCGAGGCCCGCCCATGAGCAGCCTGCCGCAGCGGACCGGCCGGCGCAATGACGAGCTCCGGCCGGTCCAGCTCGAACGCGGCGTCGCCCCCTATGCCGAAGGGTCGTGCCTCATCACGGCTGGCCTCACCCGTGTGCTCTGCACGGCTACCGTCCAGGAGATCCTCCCGGAATGGAGGCGGGGACAAGGCGCCGGCTGGGTCACGGCCGAGTACGGCATGCTCCCCCGCGCCACGCACCGGCGCACGCCGCGCGAGCGCGGCCAGGCAGGCGGCCGGACCTCCGAGATCCAGCGGCTGATCGGCAGGGCACTGCGAGCTTCCATGGACCTGGCCACCCTGGGAGAACGCACCATCACCATGGACTGCGACGTGCTCGGGGCCGACGGCGGCACCCGCACGGCCGCCATCACTGGCGGTGCCGTCGCCCTGCACGATGCCTGCTCCTGGCTCGTGGCCCAGGGCAGCCTCTCGCGCTCGCCCATGCGCCAGCTTGTCGCGGCCGTGAGCGTGGGCGTGGTGGGCGGCGAAATCCGCCTCGACCTGGACTACCTCGAGGATTCCGGCGCGCAGGTGGACATGAACGTGGTAGCACTCGGGCAGGGAGACCTGGTGGAAATCCAGGGCACGGCAGAGCACCACAGCTTCAGCCGCGCCGAGTTGGACGTCCTCCTCGACCTCGCACTCTCCGGGATCGGGCAGCTCATCGCACTGCAGCGCCAGGCCCTGCAGGGCTGAAGCCGCCATGAAGCTGCGCCTTGCCCTCGCGACCCGGAGTGCTGATAAGACTCGCGAGATCCGCGAAATCCTGCAGCATATCCCCGGGATCGAGATCGCCAGCCTTGATCGATTGAGTTCGAGCATCGGCCACGGGGAAGAGCGCCTCGAAGAGGCGGCCACGTTTCACGAGAACGCTCTGGCCAAGGCTCGATACTTCGCCCAGCGGATCGGACTGCCCACCCTGGCCGATGATTCGGGCCTCGTCGTGGATGCCCTGGGCGGCGACCCGGGCGTGCGCAGCAAACGCTTCGCCATGCGCCCCGGCCTCGCCGGCCCGGCGCTGGACGCCGCCAACAACGCCCTGCTCCTCGAGCGCCTCCGCCAGGTACCGGCCCCGCACCGCTCGGCTCGATTTGTCTGTGCCTCGGCCTTCGCCTTGCCTCACGGGCCGGAGCACTGCGCGATCGCGAGCTGCGCAGGTCAGATCACGGAAGCGCCCCGCGGTCAGGCGGGGTTCGGATACGACCCGCTCTTCTACATCCCGCCACTCGGCAAAACCTTGGCTGAGCTTAGCGAATCCGAAAAGAACCACATCAGCCACCGCGCCCGCGCCTTCCGCGCCCTCGCCGCACTGCTGCTAACCAGCGGGATCCCGCTCGCCGATAGCGATCCCACCCCGTTCCCTACCGTCCGGCCCCGCCTACCCATATCTTAATAGAGTCAATCACCTTCGGGGCGTAGCGCAGCCCGGTAGCGCGCCTGCTTTGGGAGCAGGAGGTCCTCGGTTCAAATCCGAGCGCCCCGACTCGAGCTTCCCGCGGCCCAACAGCCGGCCGTTCTCCCTCCCCCTCATTGATGCATGGGAAGGCAACGGTTGCCCCCACCAGCAAGAGGGCCGGGGCCGCCACGCAAGCTGACTCTCGCTGCCTCCCTTCGTGGGCCGATTTCGCCCCTGGACCCCACCTACCCCACCTACGCCACCTACCCCACCTGGATCGGGTTGACTGAGGGCCACATTTTGGGTATTGTTCTTTGCTGCGGCACCGGCCCGGCGGCGCATGCTTCCATCAGGCAACGCCACCCGGTTTCGCAGCGGCCGGGCCTGCCCGGCCGCGAGCCTGGCCGGCGGCTCACCAGGCTACTCTGCGCCCGTAGCTCAGTTGGACAGAGCAGCGGCCTTCTAAGCCGCGGGTCATAGGTTCGAATCCTATCGGGCGCGCTGGCGGCGGCGCCTCCCGCCGGCCGCACCGTGGTGGGCGTAGCTCAGTCGGTTAGAGCGCCAGGTTGTGGCCCTGGAGGTCGCCGGTTCGAATCCGGTCGCTCACCCTCGTCAGGAGGGGCTCGTCTCGGAAAGTCCCGTGAGCACCGAGACGGCGCATGCGCCCGAGCCGTAAGGCGCGACAAGCGCCCAGGCCCGCGTAGCTCAATGGGCAGAGCAGGGGACTCTTAATCCCAAGGTTCTAGGTTCGACTCCTAGCGCGGGCATTCGCCCGGCCCCGGTCCCGAACCGGGGTTGACAAGCCGGCGGAAATCGGTTACTTGTTAATGCTGCGCCCTAGAGCGGGCGCTCAAGCTGTTTGACAAGCCGGGTCTGGTGGTCTGGATGGGTCCCCGCCGGAGAGCGCTACTTCTCTCCGGCATGGTGGGAACCAAAGTAGATGATTCCGAACGCCAGGTTTTAGCGAGGCGTTCGCGGGAGCTTGAGAGGACTTTCTATAACTGGAGAGTTTGATCCTGGCTCAGGACGAACGCTGGCGGCGTGCCTAACACATGCAAGTCGAGCGAGGGCGGACTTTCGGGTTCGACCCGAGCGGCGGACGGGTGAGTAACACGTGAGCGACCTATCCCGGTGCGGGGGACAACCCGGGGAAACCCGGGCTGATACCGCATGGTCGGTTCTGCTTTATGGCGGGACCGGGAAAGGCGGCCTCTTGATCAAAGCTGCCGTGCGGGGAGGGGCTCGCGGCCTATCAGCTAGTTGGTGGGGTAACGGCCCACCAAGGCGGTGACGGGTAGCGGGTCTGAGAGGACGGCCCGCCACATTGGGACTGAGACACGGCCCAGACTCCTACGGGAGGCAGCAGTGGGGACTCTTGCGCAATGGCCGAGAGGCTGACGCAGCGACGCCGCGTGCGGGAGGAAGCTCTTCGGGGTGTAAACCGCTGTCACTGGGGAAGAAGGCCTGGGGTGCGAAGAGTGCTTTGGGTTGACGGTACCTGGGGAGGAAGCGCCGGCTAACTC
>JACQVE010000125.1 GCA_016209965.1 Gemmatimonadota bacterium
GAGCTGCGCGGGGGATGGGGTGGGGGTGGCGCTGGAGGCCGGGCCGGGAGTGATGCGGCTCCCGGTCCGTGCTGGGAACAGGCGGAGCCGAGCTCCGCAGATTTCTTGGAGGCCTGTTGTGGGGTGGGGTGGGGATCCGGCCGGGGTGAGGGAGCCGCCGGCGGCGGACGGGCCGGGGGTGATGCTGCCTCCGGCCCCGTCCGAGGGGGTCCGGAGGGCTTCCCGAGCGGAACGCCGCGAACAGAAAGGCGCGGCTGCGTTCGCTCGGGGACGAGACGGATGGTGGCAGTGGCGGTTTTCGAGGGTAGGCATTTCGGGTACGGGTACGGGAGATGGGAGGGGGAGCGGGAGCGGATTCAGGGAGAGCGGGACGCGTGAGATTCCTGGGCAGCTACCTGTATCAGTTCGACGAGAAGGGGCGCATCGCACTGCCCGCGCCGTTCCGGCGCGAGGCGCCGGATGAGCCCTTCGTCCTGGTGCAGCCGTATCCGCCCGCTCTTGCGTTGTACACGGTGACGGGGTGGAGGCCGGTGGAAGAGCGTTTGCAGGAGCTCCTGCGTCAGCCGAACGCGCGCATGTGGGTGCTCTCCGTGCTCTCGAACGCGCACGACGTGGCGCCGGATGCTCAGGGCAGGATCCTGATCCCGGCGCGCCTGAAGGACATGGCGGAGCTGGACTCGCAGGCGCTGCTGGTCGGTGCCATCAGCAAGATCGAGATCTGGAATCCGGCCCGCTTCGACAAGGCAGTGCGCGAGCAGGCGGGCGAATACGGGCAGTTCGCGTCGCAGATCTTTGGTTGAGCGGTGGAAGTTGCGCCCTATCACGTCCCGGTGCTGCTCCGGGAGGTGCTCGATTTTCTCGATCCGGCGCGTGGCGGCCTCTACTTCGATGGCACAGTGGGTGGTGGCGGGCACGGCGAGGCCATCCTGGAAGCTGCCGGCACGCGGTTGCTCGGTGTGGATCGGGATCCCGAGGCGCTGGATGCGGCCGCCCGGCGGCTGGCCAGGTTCGAGGAGCGGGTAGATCTCGTGCAGGGAAACTTTGCCGACGTCGCGGAGCGGGGGGTGGAGCCCCTGGCCGGTGCATTGCTGGACCTGGGGCTTTCTTCGCGCCATCTGGACGTGCCGGAGCGGGGCTTCTCCTTCCGCCCGGGCACGCCGCTGGACATGCGGATGGCGGGCCGGGCAGAGGAGAGCACGACCACGGCCGCAGATCTGCTGAACCACCTGCCGCAGGAGGAGCTGGCCAATCTCTTCTTCCGCTACGGCGAGGAGCGCCGGTCGCGCCGGCTGGCGGCGGAGGTGGTGCGCCGGCGGCGGGAGCGGCCCTTCGCGGTGAGTGACGACCTCCTGGCCGTGCTCGCGCGCGTATTCGGCCCGCGTGTCGCTGTGAAGACGCGCGCACGCTTGTTCCAGGCCCTGCGCATTGCCGTGAACGACGAGCTGGGCGCACTCGAGAGAGTGCTGCCCGTGCTGCGCCAGCGACTCGAGCCGGCGGGCACCCTGGTCGTCATCTCCTATCACTCGCTCGAGGACCGCCCGGTGAAGGAGTCCTTCCGGGAGTGGAGCCGGGGGTGCATCTGCCCACCGGAGCTGCCCATTTGCCAGTGCCGCGGCGTGCCGCTCGGCCAGACCCTCACGCGCAAGCCGGTCTTTCCCGCGCCGGAAGAGGTCGAGCGGAACCCGCGCGCGCGCAGCGCTCGCCTGCGGGCGTGGCGCAAGGCGGCATGATGCGTCCCCAGCGCGGGTTCCTGCGCCTGGTGCTCGCCCTCGCACTGTTGCTGGGCGCACTCGCTCTGGTGGTGCGACGGCAGAGCCAGACGCTCGAAGCGCTGCGCGGGCTTGAGCAGATCCGCCGCCAGAGCGCGGTCCTCGAGGCCGAGCGCGCGGAGCTGCTGCGCCAGGCGCACGGGCTCGAGAGCCGGAGCCAGGTGCTGGCCGCCGCGGCCGGGCGCCTGGGCATGTACGTGCCCGCGGGGCCGGAGCTGGTCATCCTCTCGCTGCCAGCGGAGCGGCCGGCGCCGCCGGAACCCCGCGGGTGGCAGGCGCGGGCCTTCTGAGCGCGAGGGCGAACGGTGGGCGCGCCTCACGACTACGCCACGCGCCGGCGCCTCCTGCTGGCGGGGCTGCTGCTCTGTGCTCTGACGGTCGCAGGGCGCGCGTTCTCGGTGCAGGTGCTCGAGGCGGAGCAGTGGGGCGCACGGGCCGCGGAGCAGCACCAGCGGCGGCTCTCCCTGCCCGCGCCGCGGGGCATGATTCACGACCGCGACGGCGTCCCGCTGGCGGCCAGCCGGGAGGTGTTCCGGGTCGCTGTGGCGTCGCACGAGTTGCGCGACGGCTCCGCCATGGCCGCGAAGCTGGCCCGCGTGCTGGGCCTGCCGGCGGCCGCGGCCAGCCGCGCGGTCGAGCGCCAGCGGCGCTGGGCCGTGCTCCCGGGGCACTACCCCGCCCGGGTCCGGGAGCATCTGGGGGGCCAGCCGGGCGTCTACTTCGAGCGCGTGCTCGAGCGCTTCTACCCGCACGGCGAGCTGATGGCCGAGCTGCTGGGCCGGGTGGCCAGGGATGGCAGGCCGCTGGGCGGCATGGAGCTCGAGTTCGATTCGCTGCTGCGCGGCCGCGCCGGCCTGGCCGTGGTGCGGCGCACGGCGCGGGGCGAACCGATTCCCGGGGCCATGCTCCCGGTGGCCGAGCCGGTTCCGGGGCACGAGCTCTTCCTCACCATCGATTACGAGTTGCAGGAGATTGCCGAGCAGTCCCTGACCCGGGGGATCGCGGAGACGGGCGCGGCGGGCGGCGAGCTGCTGCTGCTGGATCCGCACACGGGAGAGATCCTGGCCGCGGCCAGCCGCCAGGCGGGGGGGCTGCGCCACTGGCGGGCGGCCACCGAGCCGTACGAGCCGGGATCCACGCTCAAGCCCTTCTTCGTGGCGACGCTGCTGTCGGAGCGCCGGGCCAGCCTGGATGACAGCGTGTATGCGGAAGAAGGACGATATCAGTACGGGCGGCGGACCGTCAGCGACCTTCACGGGTACGCGTGGTTGTCGGTGCGGGATGCCCTCCGGCTGTCCTCCAATATCGCGATGGTCAAGCTGTCGGACCGACTGCCGCCGGAAGTGCAGTACCGCTACCTGCGCGGCTTCGGCTTCGGCGCACCAACGGCGGTGACGTACCCGTCCGAATCCCCGGGAGTGCTGCGGCGGCCCGCCCAATGGTCCCGCTACTCTGCGGCCAGCCTGGCCATAGGGTACGAGGTGGCGGTCACGCCTTTGCAGCTTGCCCTGGCCTACGCCGCGCTGGCGAACGGAGGCGTGCTCATGGAGCCCAGAGTGGTGCGCGAAGTCAGATCACGGGAAGGCCGGACGCTGCAACGGTTCCCGCCCCGCAGCGTGCGCCGCGTCCTGTCCCCCGACATCGCGCAGGCCATGAGCGCCGTGCTCGCCGAGGTCGTGGACGCCGGGACCGGCCAGCAGGCCGCCCTCGGCGATTTCCCCATTGCCGGCAAGACCGGCACCGCCCGCCGCTTCCGCAGCGGCACCTACCGGGGAGCGGGGCATACGGCCTCCTTTGCCGGCTTCTTCCCGGCACACGACCCACAGCTCGTCTTCCTGGTGAAGCTTGACGGACCCCGCGGCGTTTACACCGGCGGCCTGGCCGCAGCGCCGGTCACCCGTGCCACCCTCGCCGCGGCCCTCGCCGCCTGGCACACCCCCCTGGACCGCGGCGCCCTCGCGGCAGCAGCGCCCACACCGGCCACAGCGCCGGCCGATACCGCCACTCCGGCGCCAGCCGCGGCCGTATCCCGCTGGTGGAGCCGCGCCGCCGCCCGGCCTGGACCAGTGCCGGCCCGGCCGGTCATGGTCGAGCTCGAGACCGGCAGCGCCCCGCGTGCACCGGGGAGCACGGGCGCGGCCGCCCGCCGCGGCACTGCCGCTCACCAGCACTACGTCCCGGACGTCATCGGCCTCGCCGCCCGCGATGCCGCGGCCCGGCTGCACGCCCGCGGCTTCAACGTGCGCCTGGAAGGCGGCGGCCGCATTGCCTCTATGCTCCCGAGCGCCGGCACACCCGCCCGCCCGGGCAGCACGGTCGCCATCCGGGGCGAAGTCCAGCGCTGAGGAGCACGGGAGCATGGAGCACGGGAGCATGAGACTGGGAGCGGTGGTGGAGCGGCTCGAGCTGGAGGGGCTGCTGCTCCAGCCGCCGGCTGCGGACGTGGAGCTGCTGGGGATAGCGGACGATAGCCGGCGGGTGCGGGCGGGCGACCTGTTTTGCGCCTGGGCAGGGACGGCGGTGGACGGGCATGGCTACCTGGCGGCCGCGAAGACGGCGGGTGCGGCGGCCGCGCTGGTCGAGCGGCGGGTGGAGGAGAGCGAGCTGCCGCAGGTGGTGGTGAGCGACGGCCGTCGCGCGGCGGCGATGGCGGCCTCGGTGGTGTTCGCGGACCCTGGCGCGAAGCTGCTGCTGGTCGCGGTGA
>JACQVE010000126.1 GCA_016209965.1 Gemmatimonadota bacterium
CGCTCGCCGACGTGGCGGCAGACCAGGGCTGCACGCTGGAAGTGGTGCGTCGCGAGCCAGGCACGGTCGGCTTTGCCGTCCAGCCTCGCCGGTGGGTAGTCGAACGCACGTTTGCCTGGTTAGGCAAGCACCGGCGCCTGAGCAAAGACTACGAAGAGCACTGCGAGTCCAGCGAGGCCTGGCTTTACCTCGCCATGATTCACACTTTCGTTCGTCGGTTAGCCAAGGCGTCATGACTTTCCAAACACACTCTAATATTACAGTTCCCCTTTGCACGGAATCTGCAGGAAGTGGGCCCGTGGAGGTGAGCCTGTGGAAACTAACGAGTGTGTGTGTGAGCCAGAACCAGCGATCGTAGCCGAGTTGGAGGAGGCGATCGAGCAGATGATCACGCGGCTGCGGGCGCAGTTTCGGCGCACGGAAGCGCACCAGCACGCGGCGGACTACCTGCGCGGGCTGCTGGCCGACGTGGAGCGCAAGAATGGGTGGCAATTGGCGGAGTGCGCTGGCTATGCGCACCCGCGCGGGATGCAGCGCGTGTTGGATCGCTACGCCTGGGACGCTGACGCCGTGCGGGACGATCTGCGCCGGTATGTGGTCGAGGAACTGGGCGCTCCCTCTGGCGTGTTGGTGGTCGATGAGACCGGCTTTCCCAAGACAGGGCGGCAGTCGGTCGGCGTCGCGCCGCAGTACTGCGGCAGCGTGGGCAAGATCGCCAACTGCCAGATCGGCGTCTTCCTCGGCTACGCTAGCCCGCATGGGCACGCCGGCCTGGACCGGGCGCTCTTCCTGCCTCAGGAGTGGGTGGCCGACCCGGCCCGCTGCGAGCAAGCGGGCGTTCCAGCGGCGATTTCCTATCGTACCAAGCCCCAGCTCGCCCGTGAGTTGCTGGAGCGGGCCTTGGACGCGGGCGTGCCGGCAGCCTGGGTGGTCGCCGATGCGGTCTACGGCAGCGACGGGACGCTGCGCCGCGCCTTGGAGGCGCGTGCCCAAGCCTACGTGCTGGCCGTCCGCTCGAACCAGAGCGTGACCACTTGGCCGCCCGATCAGCCACCGGACCAGCACCGGGTCGCGGCGCTGGCAGCCCGGCTGCAGCCGGAGGACTGGGTCCGGCTGAGTTGCGGCGACGGTGCCCAAGGTCCGCGTCTGTACGATTGGGCGCTGGTCCAACTCCGCCCGGCCCTCCAGGACGGCTGGGGCCACGCGTTGCTGGTCCGCCGCCACCCCGAGCGGACGGATGAACTCGCCTATTATCGGTGCTACGCGCCGCGCACCACCGCGCTGTCCGACTTGGTGCGCGCGGCCGGCACCCGCTGGACCATCGAGGAACTGTTCGAACGGGCCAAAGGCGAGGTCGGCCTCGACCACTACGAAGTGCGCAGTTGGCATGGCTGGCAGCGCCATATCACGCTCGCCTTGGTGGCGCTCGCCGTCTTGGCGGTCAGCGCCCAAAAAAGGGGCCGGCCACGTGTCCGCTCCACATCCCCATCACGGTCCCCGAAATCCGACGCTTGCTCCTGCGGCTCCTCTGGACGGCGACGCGGCCACCCGACCAGGTCCTCGCCTGGTCTCGCTGGCGCCGCCGCCACCAGAAGATCGCTGCCGACTGCCATCGCCGTCGCCGCTTGAAACGCTCCTCCAAAGGGGAACTGTAGTATTAGAGCCTATCCGGATAACCTGGTATGCTGGGAGCATGAACACACCAAAGACGCAGCAGCGCTCGCGTGAGCGCACGCCGAACAATCAGACGACCACCGGCTTTCGGGTGTCGGACGAGCTCTGGGCGGTCTTGGCACCGCTGCTCCCCGAGCACGTGAATCCGCATCGGTTCGGTGGGGGCCGGCCGCGGGTGCCCGACCGGCGCTGTGCCGATGCGATCTTCTTTGTGCTGCGCACCGGCTGCCAGTGGGAAGCGTTGAACCAGACCGAGTTGTGCGCCAAGTCCACCGCCCACGATCGCTTCCAGCAGTGGGCGGAGGCCGGCGTCTTTCTGCGGCTCTGGCAGGCGGGCGTCGAGCAATTTGACGAGCTCCACGGCCTTGACTGGGACTGGTTGAGCCTGGACGGGGCGATGACGAAGGCCCCGCTCGGCGGGGAAAAAAAC
>JACQVE010000127.1 GCA_016209965.1 Gemmatimonadota bacterium
CTGGCGCTTGAGGTCGCGCCGCGTGAATTCGAAGACCTCCTGGTAGCTGGCGTTGTCGGGGGCCTGCCACAGGTTGCGCACGAAGTTGGTGGTGAACGCCCCGCCATTCTTGCTGGGCGCGCCGCCCACGCCCGGGAAGACGGCGTCCATGGCGACCTCGTCCGGCTGGGCGGCGGCGATCTCGACAATGGGCTTGCGCGTGCTGGCGTCCAGGTTGGCCGTTTCCCGCACCCCGGGCGTCGCAGCCTTGGCGCCGGCGGGCTTGGCCAGGTCGCTGGTGGGATTGCGCTTCAGCGAGCGGGGCCGGGCGAAGGGGGTGATGGCGCGCGTGCCCGTGCCGGAGTGACAACTGTCCAGGATGACGACGATGTTGTCCGTGGGCATGTCATTGAGCCAGATATTCAGCTCATCGTCGGCGATATCGCGGTCGGCGTTGCGGCGCAGCACGTCGGCGGGGCAGATGGTCTCGTCCAGGCCGTCGGCCTCGTCCCCGTTGGTGTCCCACTTCTGCGAGCCATGGCCGGCAAAGAAGAAGACGACCAGGTCACCCGGTCGGGCGACGGAGGGGAGCCAGCGCGTGAGGCCGGCCTGGATGCCGCTACGGTCGGCGTCGGCGTCGAGGAGGAGCTTGATGTGATCCTCCTCGAACCCGTAGCGCTTGACCAGGACGTCACGCATGGCGAGCGCGTCGTTGACCGCGCCGGGCAGGTCACCGCCGATCTCGTCGCCGTAGTTGATGTAGTCACTGATACCGACCAGCAGCGCCCAGCGGTTGGGGGCCGTGCGGTCGTGCGGCCCGAAGCCGGCGAACAGGGCTACGGCGGCGAACAGGAGGAGACGGGGCGCTTTCACTTTTTCTGCTCCTTCACGAGAAGTTCCTCGCCCTCGGCCGCGACGCCCACTTCGAGGCGCGAGCCGCGGCGCAGCAGGTCATTGCGCACCTCTTCCAGGGTGTGGCGCAGCTCGGCATCGCTGCGCTCGGGCGCGTGGTGGAAGAAGTAGAGGCGGCGGCAGCCAGCCTCTTCGGCCAGGCGCACGGCCTGGGTGAAGGTGCTGTGTCCCCAGCCCTCGCGTTTCACGTATTCGGCGTCGGTGAACATGGCGTCGTGGAAGAGCAGATCCACGCCGCCCATGAATTCGACCAGGCTTTCGTACCAGCGGGGGGGAACGGGGTAGTCGGCTCCGACGAGCTCGTTATCCGGTATGTAGGCCAGGCTGGTCCCGCCCAGGCGGATACGGTAGCCGAAGGTGTGCGCAGGATGACGGACCCGCATGGCAGCGACCTCGAGAGGCCCATTGTTCCAGACATGATCATCGAGGTGGCTGAACTCGAGGCGTGCGGCGACGGCCTCGTACGGTATGGGGAAGTAGATGGGCCGCATCTGGCCGGCGAAGACCGTCTGGATGTCGACGTCGCCCTGGCGCGGGCCATGGATGCGGATGAAGCTGCTCGGGTCGTAAAGCGGTCCGAAGAATGGGATCCCCTGGATATGGTCCCAGTGGAAGTGGGTGAGGAAGAGGTCGACGCCGAGGGGCCCCGGCTCGGCGATCAGGTGGCGGCCGAGAAGGCGAATGCCGGTGCCCGCGTCAAAGATGAGGCGGCGGTCGTCGGCGCTGCGCACCTCGACGCACGAAGTGTTGCCGCCGAACCCCGCCGTTGCTGGGCCCGGGCTGGGAATAGAGCCGCGGGTGCCCCAACAGGTGACGCGGAGCGCCGGGATTTCAGCGGCCGGCCTTGCACGTGGCGCTTCGGGATCGGCAATGGCCGGCTGCGCGGGGGGTCGCCGGGACTCTTGAGCCATGGATTCCGAGCGGCGAGTGGTCGATCCGGCCCGGGGAGCGGGGGGCCACTCTGGCCGCAGGTTAAAAGATGGAGCCCGCGGCAGGGTGAGGCAAGGGTCGAGCTTTGGGATAAGGCTTTCTCGGCGCGGCCGGATTTCCTACATTTCTGTTATCATCAGGTGCCAACAGGGTGTGGCAGTGGGGTAGAGCGGAGCCGATTTCGCGCCAGAGTGGTGCGGAATCGCCAGCCCGGCCGGTTTTTCGGGAGTCAATCGGATGACAGCAACCAAGAAAAATCTGTGGACCGCGGAGCAGGTGAAGCATTTGCTGGAGAAGGTGCCGCTTTTCCGGGGTCTGCCGGACGGCGACCTGAAGCGCATCGCCCGGCTTGTGCGCGGCCAGACGGTGGGCGTGGGCGAGGTGCTGTTCCGGGAGGGTGACCCGGGGGACAAGTTCTACATCGTTTACAGCGGGGCGGTCGAGATTGTGAAGGAGCGGCCGCGGGGCGAGTCCGAGCGGCTGGCGGTGAAGCGGGCGGGGGATGCGCTGGGCGAGATGTCGCTTCTGACGGACACGCCGCGTTCCGCGGCGGCGCGGGCGATGGAGCCGACGCAGCTGGTGGTAGTTTCGCGCGAGCACTTCGACGAGCTGCTGGGCGGGGAGTCGCTGGCCCTGCGGCTGATGCGGGGGCTTGCCCGGGCGCTCCGGGCACTGGACGTACGCTTTGTGGCGCAGGACGCGGCGGCAGCCGGGGGGGAGGGCGTCGATGCGCTGCGCGAATTCAGTCGGTTGGTACAGCACGCCTTGCTGCCGCGGCAGGTGCCGAAGGTGCCGGGGTACGAGATCGCGGCAGCTACGGCGCTGGCGGAATCGGGGTCGGGTCAGGCGCTCTGGGATGCCTGTCCGTTTGGCGGGGACGGCGTGCTGCTGTCCGTGATCGATGTCAAGGGCAGCGGGCTGCCGCCGGCTCATCTGCTGGCAGTGACGCGGGCGTTGCTGCGCGAGATTGCACAGGCCGAGGCGAGCCTGGGGGTGCTGCTCTCGCGGCTGAACGACGCGCTGGCGGAGAACGTATTCGAGGGGCTGGACGAGTGCGTCGAGGTCGGGCTGATCGGTCTGAGCGCGGACGGCGCGCAGTGCAGCCTGGCCGGCGGCCAGCCGGGTGTGCTGGTGCGGGCGGGCGGTGGCATGGGTGAGCTGGCCTCGAACGGCCCGCCACTCGGCATCCTGCCGCATTTCGAGTATGGCGCGCAGGCGCTCGACCTGGGTGCAGGCGACACGGTGCTGCTCTTCTCAGAGATCGAGATGGGAGTGGCGCGCGGGGCGGCGGACCTGATCCAGAACCATCGGGGTGAGCCGCCGGCCGAGCTGGTCGGACTGCTGCAGCGAGCGCTGCAAAAGGCGCATCGTCTGAGTGGGGTGGAGGCGCAGGACATCACCTTCGTCCTGCTGCAGAAGTCGTGACGCCACAGGCCCGCTAAAGGAGATCATGGATGGTTACCGAACAGGAAGTCAGGAAGGCGTTGCGGCGGGTCAAGGATCCCGAACTCGATCTCGACATCGTGCTCCTCGGCCTGGTGTATGGCATTGAGGTGGAGGGCGAGCGGGTACACGTGACCATGTCGCTGACGTCGCCCATGTGCCCGGCCGGCGGGCAGATGGTGGAAGACGCGAAGCGTGAGGTGGAGGCGCTCGAGGGGGTGAGCGCCGCGGACGTCGAGTTGACGTTCACGCCCAGGTGGACGCCGGACCGCATCGATCCGCTCATCCGCTCCTCGCTAGGGATCTAGTGGTCGAATCTAGTTCACGCTTCGAAGTTACGGCGACGCATCTCACCGCGGTGAGCCGTTGCGGTACTTGTGAAACGCTGCATTCCTACCGGTTCGGTTCCAGGCGGCGGCGGAACCGCGGCGTGCCGCGGGCGATTCTGAAAGCGGAGAAGGCGAGCGCGTGACCGGCGTCCGCCACCCCGCCGATCAGAGGAGCCCAGATGAGAGCATCCACCCTCGGGCGACGCCCCTGCAGGCGCGGCGCGCCCGCTGCGTTCTCCGTCCCGGCCCTGACCGTACTGTTGCTAGGCTTCGCAGCGTGCGGTGAGGAGGAGCCGGCGGGGCTGAACCGGGCGATGTGCGAGCTCGACCCGGAACTCATGGCGGGGGGCGGGCCGCCGCCCGACGGGATTCCCGCACTGCGCAAGCCCAGGATGGTGGGGCCATCCGATCCCAGCCTTGGCTATCTGGAGGATGGTGATCGGGTGCTGGGCGTGGTGATCGATGGGCAGGCGCGGGCCTATCCGCACAACATCCTGTGGTGGCACGAGATCATCAATGACACACTGGGCGGGCGGGCCTTCGCCGTCACGTTCTGCCCGTTGACCGGCTCCGGCCTGGCATTCGAGTCAGCGATCCGCGGCAGGGTCATCGACTTCGGGGTTTCCGGGCTCCTGTTCGCGAACAACCTGGTGATGTACGACCGGGGTGCGGGCGAGCTGTACGGCCCGCAACTGGAGGTGGCGGGGCGGTGCCAGGGCTTCAACGGCGTGGAGCCCAGCCTGATTCCGATCCTGGAGACGAGCTGGGCCCGGTGGAAGCAGCTTCACCCGGACACGCGGGTGGTGACCGGCGACCTGGACTTCGGGCGAAACTATCGCCGCTATCCTTACGGCAGCTACGCGAACCTGGGCAATCCGGAGCTGCTCTTCCCGATGCGGATCGACCAGACTCGCCTGGCTAAGGAGCGGGTGCTGGGGATCCGGGTAGGGGCGAACGGGGGGAGGGGGTACCCGTTTGGCGAGCTGGCGGACCTGGGCGATGTGGCGGCGGTGAACGAGGAGGTGGATGGCAGGCCCATTGTCGTGCTATACGAGCAGGCGGCGGGGGAGACGGCGGCGGCGTATGAGCGCCGGCTGAACGGCAGGACGCTGACGTTCGAGGCGGGCGGCGGCGGTTTCCGCGACCGGGAGACGGGGAGCAGGTGGGACATCGGTGGGCGAGCGGTTGCGGGTCCCCTGGCGGGGCAGAGGCTGAGAGGCGTGGAGAACGCGTACGTCGTTTTCTGGTTCGCGTGGCGCGCGTTCCAGTGGCAGTCGACGACCTTCCTCGTTTCGTGAGCCGCGCCGCGGCGGCCTCGCTGCTGCTGCTTTGTGCGGCCGTGGTGCGGCCGGCTGCAGCCGCGGCGCAGTGGCCCGTGGGGCAGGGCGCCTACTGGGCCAAGGCTTCGTTTTTCTGGCACTCGACGACGCGGCGGTACGGCCCGGATGGCCGGTCGCAGCGGTATCTGAACCAGGGCGCGGAGAGCCGGGCCGCGGCGCTGTTCCTGGACCTGGCCTACGGCATCACGGATCGACTGGACCTCTGGCTGCAGCTCCCCTACTTCGACCTCTCCTTTGATGACGTGACCATGGAGCGAGACGCCGCCGGCGTGGGCGACGTGCGCCTCTCGACGCGCTACACGCTGTCGCACCTCCTGGGCGGCGCAGTGCCGCTGTCCGTGCGCGCGGCCGTGAAAGCTCCGATCCAGGATTTCCCCATCGATGCCGAGATCATCCCGATCGGCGAGGGGCAGTGGGACCTGGAGGCATGGGCGGAAGCAGGGCTCTCGCTCTGGCCTACGCCGGCCTACGCCGTGCTCTGGCTGGGTTACCGCTGGCGGCTGTGGAACCCCACGACCACGCGCGACCCGGGCGATGAGCTGCTGCTGCTGGCCGAGATCGGGGGGCGGCTCCTCGGGCGGCTGGGCGGGAAAGTGGTGCTGGACGGGGTGTGGGGGCGTGACGGCCGGCTGCTGGGCGTGCCGCTCTCGGCGGATGCGCGAGAGATCCTCTACCTCCAACCGGTGCTGTCGCTCGAGCTGCCGGGATCCAGCACCGTCGAGCTGGGGGGAAGGCTGCCGCTGCGGGGGCAGAACTTCCCGGCGGGCCCTCAACTGCTGGCCTCCGTCTTTCATCGCGGGAGGGTATGCTGGCCCGTGGCATGCGCCGGGGGCACGGACCGGTAGTGGGGACGGGAGCACTCCATGCAAGCAGTGGTGAACGGCATTCGCATGCACTGGCAAGAGGCCGGGCGGGGGGAGCCCGTGCTGCTGGTGCACGGGTTCCCCTTCGACAGCAGTCTCTGGGAGCCGCAACTCGAGCGGCTGCCCCGACGCTGGCGCTGGCTGGCGCCGGACCTGCGCGGCTTTGGCAGAACAGAGGGAGGCGTGGGCGGAGGGCCGTACGGCATGGAGCTGTTCGCGGAGGACCTCGCAGCACTGCTCGAGGAGCTGGGCGTTACCCGGGCCGTGGTGTGTGGAGTTTCGATGGGTGGGTACATCGCTATGGCCATGGTGCGGTCCTACCCGGAGCGGGTGCGGGCGCTGGTGCTCTGTGATACGAAGGCGGGCGCGGAAACCGAGCAGGGGAAAAAGGGGCGTGCGGAGCTGGCGGAGCGGGTGCTCGCCGAGGGCTCGTCCGCCCTGGTGGCCGGGCTGCTGCCCCGGTTGCTTGCCGAGCGTACGCGGCGCGAGCAGCCGGAGCTGGTGCAATGGCTGAGCGGGGTGATGGAGTCTGTTTCGCCGCAAACAGCGGCGCGGGGGCTGGCGGGTATGGCGGCGCGAGCGGACTCCACGGAGCTGCTGTCCAGGATCGCCGTGCCGACGCTGGTGCTGGTCGGGGCGGAGGACGTGATCAGCGGGGTGGCCGAGGCGGAGGGCATGGCGGGGGGTATCCCGGACGGGCGCATCATGGTAATCCCGGCAGCCGGGCACCTGCCGAACCTGGAGCAGCCGCCGGCGTTCAACCGGGCACTGGTCCAGTTCCTGGAAGCCATTGATTGAGGGCACGGGGGGCGGGGCGGTAGGCCCTCCGGCGGCCAGCGCTCCGGCTTCGCCGAGCCTCCTCGGCCCGGCACTCACGTTCCGGGCTTCTACTCGCCTGCCACGGCAATCAGCTCGAGCTGCTTGGTCCCCCCACCCGGTTCGGAGGGTTCCGGGGGTTCCGGGGGCGTTTCGCGTTCGTGGGCGACGCGGGCGACCTCGACCACCGGGTCACTGCCCGCCAGGGAGATGACTGGCCGACCCTGCGTCGCGCGGCCCTGGAGCGGCAACCGGTCGGCGGGCAGGCGAGCCGCGGCACCGCTGGCGGCGATGACCATGAGCTCGTCGCCTGCGAGCAGCTCCTTCGCGGCGACGAGGGGCCCGGTCCGCTCCGTGACCTGGAGCGCGGTCACGCCGAGGCCGCCCCGGCGCTGGACGGGGTAGTCGCTGACGGGCGTCCGCTTGGCGAAGCCGTGGCGGGTTACCATGCAAAGGGATGCCTCCCGCCGCACGACCACTATTCCGACGGCGTGATCGCCGCGGCGCAGCCGCATGCCGCGGACGCCCTGCGCCGCGCGGCCCATGAGCGGGACGTCGGCCTCCGGGAAGCGAATGCCGCGTCCCTGCCCGCTCACGATGACGGCGTCACTGGCACCGTCCGATAGCTGCACGTCCAGCAGTACGTCGCCCGGGCGGAGGTTGAGCGCGCCCGTGCCGCCGCTGCGGATGTGGGCGAAGTGGTCGAGCGTCGTGCGTTTCACGGTGCCGTGTGCGGTGAGGAAGAGGAGGGCGCGGTCCGCGGGAAAATCGGACACGGGGAGCAGGGCGGCCAGCGGCGAGCGACCTTCCAGTTTCAGGAGCTGCGCCAGCGAGCGGCCGCGGCCGGAGCGCCCGGTTTCCGGGACGTCGCGGGCCGAGATGGCATAGGCCTGGCCTTCCCGGCTGAACGCGAGCAGCGTGTCGCGGGTGCTGGCGAGGAAGACGCGCTCGAGGAAATCCTGCCGCGCCTCGGTGGCAGGGGGTTTGCCGCCGGAAACCCGCCGCCCGTAGAGCGAAAGCGGGACGCGCTGGATGTAGCCGGCATGGCTCACGGCGATGACGAACTCCTCGCGGGCGACGAGGTCTTCGACAGCGAAGTCGGCCTCGGCCCTGACAATGGTTGTGCGGCGCGCGTCACCGAAGCGCTCGACGATCTCTTCCAGCTCGCCGAGCAGCAGGTCGAGCTGCTGCTGCTCGCTGGCGAGCAACCGTTCCAGCTCGGCGATCCGATTCTCGAGGCTGTCCAGTTTCTCCCGGAGCTCCTGCCGCTCGAGTGCCGTAAGACGGGCGAGTCGCATGTTGAGGATCGCATCCGCCTGCTCCGCGCTGAGCTCGAAGCGCTGGCGCAGCCCGGAAGCCGCCTCCTCGCGGTCGCGCGCCTTGCGGATGAGCACGACCACGGCGTCCATGTGCGCGAGGGCGAGGAGCAGCCCGCGCGTCACGTGCGCCTCCGCCCGGGCGTGCTCGAGCTCGAAGCGGGAGCGGCGGCGGATCACCTCGAGCCGGTGGTCGCGGTAGCGCTCGATCAGCTCTTTGAGGTTGAACTCGTGCGGCACGCCGCCCTGGTCCAGGGCCAGGAGGATGGCTCCGAACGTCGCCTGCAGGTAGGTGTGCCGGTAGAGAAGGTTAAGGACGGCACGGGATTTTGCGCCCCGCTTCAGCTCGATGACGATGCGCATGCCGTCGCGGTCAGACTCGTCGCGCAGGTCGGCGATGTCATCCATGCGACGCGCGCGCACCAGCTCCGCGATCTGTTCGATCACGCGAGCCTTCGAGATGCCGTACGGCAGCTCGGTGACCACGAGCTGCTCTTTGCCGCCGCGCCGGGCCTCCTTCTGCACGCGCGCCCGCATGACAATCCGGCCGCGGCCGGTGCGGTACGCCTCCTGGATCCCTTCCGCGCCCAGAATGAACCCGCCCGTGGGGAAGTCCGGACCGGGCACGTGCTGCATCAGATGGTCGACGGCACACTCCGGGTGCCGCACCAGATGCCCCACGGCCGCTGCGACTTCGCGCAGGTTGTGCGGCGGGATGTTCGTGGCCATGCCCACGGCGATCCCCGAACTGCCGTTCACCAGGAGGTTGGGCAATCTGGCCGGCAGCACTTCCGGCTCCTGGCGCTGGCCGTCAAAGGTATCCGCAGCCGGGACCGTATCCTTCTCGATGTCGGCCAGCAGCTCGAGCGCCGCCGACGCCAGTCGAGCTTCCGTGTAGCGGTACGCGGCGGCACTGTCCCCATCGATCGAGCCGAAGTTGCCCTGCCCGTCCACCAGCGGGTAGCTCAACGAGAAGTCCTGGACAATGCGGACGATCGCGTCGTACACGGCCGTGTCACCATGGGGGTGATACTTCCCCAGCACCTCACCCACCACGGCTGCGCTCTTCTTGAAGGGCCGGTTCGGAGCGAGCCCCAACTCGTGCATCGCATACAGGATCCGGCGGTGCACCGGCTTGAGCCCGTCGCGTACGTCCGGAAGCGCCCGCTGCACAATCACGCTCATCGAGTAGTCGAGGAAAGATTCCCGCATCTCGTCCTCGATCAGGCGCTGGAGCACGCGCTCTCGTCGCTGTGGCATGACCATCGTCGGCTGCCCTCCCCTGTCGGCTCCCGAGGTCGTTCGGTCGTGCAAGCTATCGTTCCTGTCAAGTTTACCCGGCGACCACCCTGATGTTCGGTTTTCTTTCGGCAGGCTAGGCTGGGGGCCTATCGGGGGAGGCGTGCAAGGGGCGTGCGGCCGGCGCGCGGTGGCCGGGGAGCGGCTTGGGCAGGCGGGCTGAGCGAGAAGGCTGCCTGAGTGGGTGCGGTTGGTGGGGATCCTGGGGCGTGGGAGCGGGATTCGGTTTTCTACGGGTACGGGATACGGGTACGGGATACGGGCACGGGCACGGGCACGGGATACGGGTACGGGCACGGGTACTGGTGGGTCGGGATCGGGGTTGGGAGTGGGATTCGCACCAGGGAAACGGTGCCGGAGAGGGGAAGGCGCCTGGTGCGCGGGGCGCGTGCAATCTATGGTAGACCGGCGCATGGGACGGCCGAGGCGGAGCGGTGGTGGCGGTTGCTGAGCGGGAAAGGCTGGAGTGAGGGAACGGAGAGGCCGGGGAGTGGCTAGGCGGCGGCCTACGCCGGCGGGGCCGAGGGCGGCCGCAGGCGTGGCGGCGCGGCCGGGAGCGAAGGGCTCGGGGCGCAGGAATCTGCTCAAGTTTCTGGCGCTGGTGCTGCTCGTTGCCGGTTCGTGGGCGGCCCTGCGCTGGACGCCGCTGCGAACGCTGGTGTCACGGGGAGAAGTGCTGGCGCTGCTCGAGTCGGTGCGCGGCGCGGATTGGGCGGGCGCCGCCTTCGTGCTGGTTTACGCTGGGGCCACGGCGCTGGCATTGCCCGGCAGTGTGCTGACGCTGGCGGGTGGCGCGCTTTTTGGCCTGTGGCCGGGGGTGCCCTTCAACCTGGCGGGCGCGACCATCGGCTCGGTGCTGGCCTTCCTGCTGGCGCGGTTTCTGGGGCGGGACTTTGTGGCGGCCCGCCTGGGCGGCCGCGCCGCGGCCCTGGACCGGGCCGCGGGCCGGCATGGTTTTCGTGCGATCCTGCTGCTGCGCCTGGTGCCGCTGGTACCGTTCAACGCGCTTAACTACGGCGCCGGCCTTTCCGGCGTGCGGTTCCGGGATTACGTGCTGGGGAGCGCAGTGGGGATGCTGCCCGGGACGTTCGCGTACACCTACTTCGCCGACGCGCTGCTGGCCGGGAGCGTCGAGGCGCGGGAGGACGCCTACGTGCACATCGCGGTGGCAGGCGGGCTGCTGGTGCTGCTTTCGTTCCTGCCGCTGGCCTGGCGCCGCTGGCGTGGCGCGGCGAGTGGCGGCGGGGTGCAGGTGGGGCGGCGATGAGGCTGCTGGCGGGGGCGGTGGTGGGCGTCTACTTCGCCGCGCTGGCATTGCTGTCCGTCTACTCCCTGCA
>JACQVE010000128.1 GCA_016209965.1 Gemmatimonadota bacterium
AGCCCCATCTACGGCATGCCCATCATCGACGCGGACAAGGCGCGCACCGTCTTCGCCATCAAGCGCAGCAAGAACCCGGGTTTTGCCGGCATCGAAAACGAGCTCTACTTCTCGGACAAGACCTGGATGCTCTTCGGCGATGCCAAGCATGTCGTCGGCGAGCTAGCGAAGCAACTGTCCGGCGGGAAAGCCTAAAAGCACCTGCCTCTACGACCGATAAGGTAGTGGCCCTGACAGAGCTCATCCGAGCTACCGTACCACCTCTGCCTCACCGGCAGCGAGTTCTAGCGTACGACGGTTCGGGCGGACCACTGCCGTGAAGTAATAGCGCCGCCCCGCCGTAAGCGAGTCTCCCAAGATCTCAGACGCGCCAACGACCGTCGCGAAGGACCGCGATTCTCTGGACGCGAAGTCAGCTAGAAGCAACCACGCCTGACAAACTATTATTCCCCCCTGGTCCCAAACAGCCGCCCCTGAACGGCTCTCGTTGCGATAGGCCCGGACTAGCACGGGGCATCCGCCGGGCAACTCAACCCGGATGGGCCGCTCAGTGGAATTAGTCACCTTTACACTGACCCTTATAGAGGTAGGCACCTGTGTTTCCACCGTCATCTGCGCTTGATACGTCAGACCATCCACCACTTCAACTGCCGACGGCGGCTTCGCCTGGGGTGACAGGCTGTTCCCGTTGCAAGCGGCAAGCAAGACGCTAGCTCTGAGTAGCTTTCTTGTGAACCGCATATGAAGACTCCCATGGCTTGCGGTAACGCGCCCTTGAGAACCAGCAATCGTCCCCTACTGACTGCCCCCTAACTCCGCCTCTGACGGCGCCGCTAGTCAAAGATGGTAGTGCGGAGGCCCCCGAGTTCGTATTCGACGTTCCACATCGCACTGAAAACGAAGCTAGTCGTGCCTGTGCGTCCCCATAACACGCCGTAGAGGTAGGAGCTGATGCTGGGATACACGGGATTCTGAAAGACCGGAGAGCCGCTGTCGCCGCCATCCACTCCTGCGTTGACCCCTTGACGCGTAAGCCGGATGCGGTCTTGTCTTGGTGGAACCAATAAGATTGACGACCACGTCGTGACTGACCAGAGGTCGGCCGCGCCAATTCAGTGTGATGTGCGAGAACAGGCGGTGCTCGATCTTGTTCCATTTCCTGGTACCCGGGGGAAAGTGGCAAGTAGTGATCGTGAGGCCCATCTCGGTGGCGAGGCGCTGCAGCTCGAGCTTCCACAGCCGCAAACGATACCCGTTGCTTCCTCCAGCGTAAGCGCAGATGAGCAGTCGCTTGACTCGAGGATAGAGCGGCGAGCCCATGTGTCGCCACCAACGGCGGATGCTTTCGACCGCAAAACTCGCGGTATCGTGATCCGTGCCCACGTTGACCCAGCCGAGATCTTGGCCACGTCATAGATCCCGTAGGGAAGCGCCTTGCGGGGTGCACCTCGACCAGCACACAATTGTCAAGGAGGAGGCGCTGAAGGCACTATATGGCGCTAGAAGGCCATGAGTAGCCCACGCCCCAACACGCGGAGGCCTGCTTTGTAGAGGTTCCGCGCGGCGCCCCCACCACCACGGAGGCCCTCATGCTGGTCATCATCCGCAAGGACTACGACGCCGTCAGCCAGGAGGCCGCGCGCCTGGTCTCGGACCGTCTGCTGAAGAAACCCGACCTCGTGCTCGGCCTCGCGACGGGCGGCACGCCGCGCGGCCTCTACCAGGAGCTCGCGCGCCTTCACCGCGAGAAGGGGCTGGACTTCTCCAAGGTCACCACCTTCAACCTCGACGAGTACATCGGGCTGCCGCCCTCGCATGAGCAGAGCTACCACACCTTCATGCACCAGGCGCTCTTCCAGCACGTCAACCTCGACCCGCGCAACATCTACATCCCGGACGGCATGACGCAGGACGTGGGCACCTTCTGCGACTGGTACGAGGCGCAAATCGAGCGCGTGGGCGGCATGGACCTGCAGGTGCTGGGCATCGGCGGCAACGGCCACCTCGCCTTCAATGAGCCCGGCTCCTCGCTCGGCTCGCGCACCCGCATCAAGACACTGACCGAGCGGACGATCCGCGACAATGCCCGCTTCTTCGGCAGCCTCGAGGCGGTGCCGCGCTACGCCATCACCATGGGTATTGGCACGATCATGGACGCGCGCGAGCTGGTGCTGCTGGCCACCGGCGAGGGCAAGGCGGAGGCGATCCGCGACTCCGTCGAGGGGCCCATTACGGCCATGGTGCCGGCCTCCATCATCCAGATGCACCGCCGCGCCTACGTCATCATCGACGAGGCGGCCGCATCCAAGCTGTCGCGGGAGCACGTGGAAGAGCTGGTCGGGAGGGAGTACGCGGAACCGGCTCGCAATGCTTGAGGACACGCGCGCCGCGGGCGCCCTGCCGCTTACCTGCTTTCGCCCCGTCTTTGCCAGCCACTTCGGGGCAAGCCCGCGTTGCGGTGGACCCGCAGACGAGCAAATGCTGCTTTCCGACCACTCAGCCGCGGAACAGCTCGGCAAAGCGTTTGGCAAGCTTCGGTCCCGCGCCCGCCTCTTCGTGCTTGAAGAAGACGAATGCGTCTTTCCAGGGCGCATCCGCCACCCGCTTGGCCCAATCCCCCAGATCGCCCTCGCCATACATTTCACGCCGCAGCCGCAGGTATCCCCAATCGGCCGTGACAGCAAATGGCGTGGCCGACTCCTCGTCCGTGTCTGACACGCACAGCGCAACATCGCGCGCTTGCAGCGCGGCAAAGACGTCGTCTTCGAACCAGGAGGCGTGCCGGAACTCGAGCGCCGCACGCCGCGCTGCGGGCAGCAGTGCCAGGAAAGCCTCCAGCCGTGGCAGGTCCTTCTTCAGGTTGGGCGGGAGCTGGAAGAGCAATGGGCCCAGCTTGTCACCGAGCACCGCCGCCTGCTGCAGCAGGTACGAGACCGGCTGGGCCACCTCCTTCAGCCGCAGGATGTGCGTGATCTGGCGCGACGCCTTGAGCACGAAGGTGAAGCCGGCCGGCACCTGCGCCGACCACTCCTCGAGCATCTTCGTGGCCGGCATGCGGTAGAACGTGTTGTTGATCTCCACCGCCGGGAACTGGCCGGCATAGTAGCGCAGCATCTGCGCGGCCGGCAGCTCCTCCGGGTAAAAGCTGCCCTTCCACTCCTTGTAGGCGTAGCCGCTGGTCCCGGTCAGGAGCCGCATGGCGAAGCAAGACTCGGGGTGAAGGGGAATTTCCCGCGACAATATCCGGGCGGCGCCCCGCCCCAGCAAGAGCGGCGGAAATCGCGGCGGAAATACGCGACCCACAGCAGGCACAGCCAAGCCCACGCCCGTGCCGCGGTACGACCGCCATTCTTGCCGGGGGTGATGCCGCAGGGGTAAGGTAGCGAATGCCCCAGAGGTCTGACTACGACGTCGCCATTGCCGGCCTGGGCGCCGTGGGCTCCGCCGCGGCCTGGCAACTGGCGCGGCGCGGGCGGCGCGTGTTGGGCCTGGACCGGTTCGACCCGCCTCATGCGCTCGGCTCCTCCCACGGCCGCACGCGCATCATCCGCGAGGCGTACTTCGAGCACCCGCTGTATGTGCCGCTGATCCAGCGCGCGTACGAGAAGTGGGCGGAGCTCGAGCGGGTGGCGGGCCGGCCGCTGCTGCGTCTGACGGGCGGGCTCATGCTCGGCCCGCCGGACGGCATGCTGCTAAGCGGCACCCGGGCCAGCGCCCGGGCGCATGGGCTGGCGCACGAGGAGCTCACGGCGGCCGAGGTGCGCCGGCGCTTCCCCGGCCTCGCGCCCCGCGATGACATGGTGGGAATCCTCGAGCCCAGCGGCGGGCTGCTCTTCCCCGAGGCGTGCATCCACAGCAGCCTCGAGCTGGCCGCCCGCGCCGGGGCAGAGCTGCACAGCACCGAGCCGCTCCTGCACTGGCGCGCGGAGAGCGGCGGCGCTGTCATCGAAACCGCGCGGGGCAGGTACCGCGCCGCGCGGCTGATCCTGGCGGCCGGCGCGTGGCTGCCCGAGCTGCTCGCCGCGCTCGGCCTGCCGCTCCAGGTCGAGCGCCAGTTCATGCACTGGTTCCGGCCCGCCGCGTTCCCGCAGCGGTTCCACGCTGACCACTGCCCCATCGTGCTGTGGGAGTATGAGCCGGAACGCATCTTCGCCACACTGCCCGACGTGGGCGACGGCCTCAAGCTGGCCATTCACCACGAAGGCGTGGCCACCGACCCCGAGAGTGTGGACCGGCGCATCTCGGCGGACGAGGAACGCAAGGTGCGAGGGCTGCTGGATGCGTACCTGCCGGACGCGCACGGCGAGCTGCTGGACGCGGCCGTTTGCCTGTACACCAACACACCGGACTACGACTTCCTGCTCGACTTCCATCCCGAGCAGCCGCAGGTGATCCTGGCCAGCGCCTGCTCGGGCCACGGCTTCAAGTTTGCCAGCGCGTTGGGCGAGATCCTGGCCGACCTGGCGGACGGCGCCGCGACCCGTTTTGACCTGACGCCATTTTGCGCAGCCCGCTTCGCCGGCCGGGGAGCAACGGCTCATCACGGAGCGGCGTGCGCCCCCCGGCGCCGCGAAACAGACCGGCCCGAGCCGCCATGACGACCCCCCTACACCCCCCATCACCTGAAGTCCCCACTCCGCAGCGTGGAGGCGTGTTGGTCGTCCCGGGACCGCAGGTGCGCCAACTCTTGCCCATGCGCGATTGCATCCAGGTCATGGACGAGGTGCTGCGCGAGCTGGC
>JACQVE010000129.1 GCA_016209965.1 Gemmatimonadota bacterium
GATGTAGCTGCCGAACGGGAAGGTGAGGTTCGGCGGGTCGTAGTAGTCGACCGCCTCGAGCCCCGCCTCCATCCCCTGCGGGTGGTTGGTGTAGGCCGCGAACGCGATCTCCTGGATCGTCTTGGCCTTCTGCGGCGCGCCCTTCACGAAGAACTTCCCCGTCTCCCACTCGAGGTCGTCCTCGCTCACCTCGAGCAGGTGCGCCGCGATCTTCCTGGCCTTGTCGCGGATCTTGCGCGCCGCCATCGCCGCCGCCGCACCCGCCGTGGGCGTCGAGCGGCTGGCGTACGTGCCGAGGCCGTAGGGCGCCGTGTCGGTGTCGCCCTCCTCCACCTCGACGTGCGCCGCGGGGATCCCCAGCTCCTCGGCCACGATCTGGGCGTACGTCGTCTCGTGCCCCTGGCCCTGCGATTTCGTGCCGAACCGCGCGGTCGCCTTGGCCGTCGGGTGGATCCGGATCTCCGCCGAGTCGAACATCTTGATGCCGAGGATGTCGTACGTGTGGGAGGGCCCCGCGCCCACTATCTCGGTGAAGCTCGAAATCCCGATCCCCATCAGTTCCCCGCGCTTCCGCTTTTCGGCCTGCTCCTTCCGGAGATCGGCGTAGCCGATCAGGTCCATCGCCTTCCGGAGCGCGCCCTGGTAATTGCCGCTGTCGTACTCCCAGCCGAGCGGGGACTTGTAGGGGAAGCGGTCGGCCGGGATGAAGTTCTTCATCCGCAGCTCCGCCGGATCCATCTTCAGCTCGTGCGCCAGCACGTCGGTCATCCGCTCGATGGCGTGCACCGCCTCCGTCACCCGGAACGAGCAGCGGTACGCGATGCCGCCCGGCGGCTTGTTAGTGTAGACGCCGTCCACCTCGGCGAAGGCGTGTTGCAGGTCGTACGACCCCGTGCAGATCGAGAACAGCCCGGCCGGGAACTTGGACGGGTTGGCTGCCGCGTCGGCGTAGCCGTGATCGGCCACGGTCCTGATGCGGAGCGCCCTCATGGTACCGTCCTTCTTGGCGCCGATCTCCGCCGTCATGTGGTAGTCGCGCGCGAACGAGTCCGCCTGGAGGTTCTCCATGCGGTCCTCGATCCACTTGATCGGCTTGCCGGTCACGACCGAGGCCGCGATGGCGATCACGTACCCGGGGTAGACCGGCACCTTCCCACCGAACCCGCCGCCGATGTCGGGCGAGATGATCCGGATCTTCTCCTCCGAGAGGCCGACATGCCCCGCCACCAGCGCCACGACCGTGCGGATGGCGTGCGGAGCCTGCGTCGTCATGTAGACCGTGAGCTTGCCGGTGGTCGGATTGAAATCGGCCACGCACCCGCACGTCTCGATGGACGCCACGTGAATGCGCGGCAGGTAGATGTCCTGCTTCACGACCACGTCCGACGAGGCCAGCGCCTTGGCCGTCCCGTCCTTGTCGCCCACCTCCCAGTGGAAGATGCGGTTGTCCTTCTTGTCCTTCTTGTCCGTGCGGAGCACGGGCGCGCCGGGTTCCAGGGCCTTGAAGGGATCGACAACCACGGGAAGCGGATCGTAGTCGACCTCGACCGCCGCCACCCCGTCGGCCGCCGCGTAGCGCGACGTCGCGACCACCGCCGCCACCTCCTGCGCCTGATACATCACCGTGTCGATCGGCAGCACCATCTGCGTATCCGACATCAGGGTCGGCATCCAGTGCAGGTTGTACTGCTCCAGCGTCTTCCCAGTGATTACCGCCGCGACGCCGGGCACCTTCAGGGCCGCGTCCGTATCGATGTTGGTGATCTTGGCGTGGGCGAACGGGCTGCGCACGATGTCCAGATACAGCATGCCGGGGAGCTGGATGTCGTCGACGTACCGCCCCTGTCCCCGGATGAAGCGCGGGTCCTCCTTACGCTTCATCGCGTGCCCCATTCCGCTGACCTCCGCCGATGTCTTGGGCGCCATCGTTCCCTCTCCTACTTGAGGTTGGCGGCCGCGTGCTGCACCGCCTTGACGATGTTCACGTATCCGGTGCACCGGCAGAGATTGCCGGAAATGGCCTGCCGGATCTCGGCCTCACTCGGGTTCGGATTGCGCTGCAGCAACGCGTAGCTCGTCATCATCATGCCGGGCGTGCAGAAGCCGCACTGGAGTCCGTGCTCCTCCCAGAAGCCCTGCTGGATGGGATGCAGGTTGCCGTTCTCGGCCAGGCCTTCGACCGTCTTGACCTGTTTCCTGTCGGCCTGGACCGCGAGGACGGTACAGGACTTGACCGGCTCGCCGTCGAGCAGCACCGTGCACGCGCCGCAGTGCGTGGTGTCGCACCCGATGTGCGTGCCCGTGAGCCCCAGGACGTCGCGCAGGAAGTGCACCAGGAGCAACCGTGACTCGACCGTGGCCTCGTGCGCCGTCCCGTTGATCGTGACGTGGATCGTGTGCTGGGCCATGACTACATCCCTCCCGCGCGTTGGGCGGCCGCGGCCAGCGCCCGGCCCGTCATCACCCGCGCCATCTCGCGTTTGTACTCCACCGATCCCCGCCAGTCCGCCGTGGGCGACGCCGCCCGGGCCGCGAGCCGGGCCGCCTCGGCGAACGTCTTCTCGTCCGGTGCCTTGCCGACGAGGAACTTCTCCGCTTCGGTGCCCTTCAGCGGCACGGGGCCCGCGTTCGTGAGCCCGATCCCCGCAACTTCGATCTTGCCGTTCTTGCCGAGCGTGAGCTGTGCGGCCGCCGCCGCCGTGGCGTAGTCGCCCACCTTGCGCTCCAGCTTCCGGTACGCGCCGCCGGAGCGCGGGGGCGGACTGGGGACGCGGATCTCGGTGAGGATCTCGCTCGGGGCGAGCGCCGTCTCGAACAACCCCTTGAAGAACTCCGTGATGGGGATGGTCCGCTGCCCCTTGGGGCCCACAGCCACGAGCTCTGCACCGAGGGCGAGCATGGTGGCCGGATGGTCGTTCGCGGGATCGCCGTGCGCAAGGTTTCCTCCCACCGTGGCACGATTCCGGACGACCGGATCGGCGATCACGAGCGTGGTGTCCAGCAGGATCGGATACTTTGTGCGGATGAGATCCGACCGCTCGAGCGCCGCCTCGCGGGTGTTCCCGCCGATCTTGAGGTACCCGTCCTCCTCCTTGATGTACTCGAGCCCCGGGATCCGCCCGATGTCCACGAGTTGGGTGGCCCAACCGAGGCGGAGTTTCAGGAGCGGTAGGAGGCTCTGCCCCCCGGACAGCACCTTGGCCTCGTCGCCGTGCTGCTCGAGCAGCGCGATCGCGTCCTCCAGCGATCCGGGAGCATGGTAGTCGAACGCTGCGGGAATCATTTGCGCTCCTTCCGTCTGACGAACCCTTGTCTATCGCGTCCCAGGTTGCGGTGGCGGGATGCCGCGACCTCCGTGAACCGTGTCAACTACCGCGCGAGAAGCAGGTACACGAGGGCGGCGACGACCGCCACGCCGACCCAGAAGATGGGACGGCGCACCAGGCGGCCCACCGCCCGGCTCCCGATTTTGGCGCCGAGCGAGACCACGTCGAGGGCCTCTTCGGGTTCCGGCGGGACCGCCGCGGCCGTGGTTGCACCCTCTACTGCGCCCGCGGGCGCGGCGGCCGGCGGCGCCAGCTCCTGGCGCATCTTCTCGGTGAACGTCTGGAACATCTGATCGCTCACGTCCTCGATCATGCCGCGGCCGAACTGCGCCAGGATGCCGGTGACGTTCACCTCCGAGACGACGGTGACGTCGGTGCCGCCGTTTTTCTCGACGAGCCGACTGGTCATGCGCATGTCGGCGCCGCCCCGACCCCGCACGTCTTGCCCGCGCCCACTCAATTCGGCGGTCCGGGCGCCCGGATCGAGGCGCTCGAACGTGATCTTTCCTTTGTAGCTGGTGGAGACGGGCCCCACCTTGACGGTCATCTTGCCGCCGTACGTGCGCTCGTCGATCTGCTCGGTCACCGAGGCGCCCGGCAGGCACCGCGCCACGCGGTGGGGATCGGTGAGGAAAGCCCACACGGCATCCGGGGGCGCGTCGACCGAAAACTGTTTCTCGATGCGAATGGCCATTGGCTCACGCCGCGAGCAGCCGAACGATGCGTTCCAGCGATTCCAGCGTGTGCGCCGCCGCAAAATGGTCCACGAACGGCAGCGCCGCTTCCATGCCGCGGGCCGTGGGCTCGTAGCGCGAGTCGCCCAGGAGCGGATTCAGCCAGATAACCTGACGGGCGGCGGACTGGATCGCGCGCATTGCCCTGGCGAGCACCGCCGGGTCGCCGCTGTCCAGCCCGTCGCTGAGGATCACCACCGTCGTCGTGTGATCCACCACGCCCGGCACGTAGCGGTCGACGAACTCGGCCAGGCACGCGCCGATCCGCGTGCCCCCCGACCAGTCGGGGGCCGCGGTGGCCAGGCGCTCGAGCGTTCGATGCACTGCGCGCCGCGAGAGCCACGGCGTGACCCGGGTCAGCGCGGTGTTGAACACGAACACATCGGCCCGCCGGATCACCTTGCCCAACGACAGGACGAAGGTGAGGAGAAACTTGGTGTGCGGGTCCATGGATCCGCTAGTATCGCACAGCAGCGCCACGCGGGGGCGCTCGATGGGCCGCGCGCGCCGGGCGAACGTGAGCACCTCGCCCCTCGTCCCGATCGTGTGGCGCAGGCTCCGGCGGAGATCGATCAGCCCGCGGCCGCGGGTGGGTACGAGCCGGCGGCTGCGGCGCGTGGCGAGCCGTAGCGCGAGCCGCGCAATCACGCGGTCCATCTCGACCAGGTCCGTGTCCGTCCAGTGGTCGAACGGCTTGCGGCGCAGGAGCGGCTCAGGGCTGTAGCCGATCTCCTGGCCGCTGCCCGGTGTGAAGTCCTCTCCCTCGTCGCCGGTCTCGCGAAAAGGGGAACGCGCGGGCGCCGCATGCCGCACCGTGCGGCCCTGCACCGACGGCCGGTCTTTCCGGCGATCCACGTCCGGCAGCTCGGCCGGCGCCTCACGCCACCAGGCGTCGAAGAGCGCCGCAAAGGCCGGGCGGTCCGTGGGCTTGATCTTGAGCGCCACCCCGAGCGCGCGCCCGACCTCGGTCCGATCACCCACATCCACCAGGCCCAGTGCCTGGGCGCCGTCCACCTCGTCGGAGAGCCGCACCGCCACGCCTAGATCCCGCAGTGCACCACAGAACCGCGCGAGGTGCCGAACGAGGTCGCGGTCGCTCACCCCACCTCCCCCACCGCCGCGCGCGCTTCCTCCAGGAGCGCGCCGATCGTCTCGCCGTCCACGTCGGCCACGTCGCGTTGGCCCTTGAGGATGCACCCCAGCGTCATCGCCACCGTCTCGGCCTCGAGATGGTCGCCGTGGAGCTGCACCAGTGCCGCGGCCCAATCGATCGTCTCCGCCGCGCCCGGCATCCGGGAGAGCGGCCGGGTGCGGAGCCCCTGCACGAACGCTGCGATCTCGGTGGCCAGCCGCTCGCTCACCCGTGGCACGCGGCTCTTGATGATGCGGACCTCCTTTTCGAGGGTGGGATGCGCCACATACAGGTACAGGCAGCGGCGGCGCAGCGCATCGCCGATCTCGCGCGAGCGGTTGGACGTGAGCACCACGTACGGCACGTGGGTGGCCGAGATCGTCCCCAGCTCGGGGATCGTCACCTGGTAATCGGAGAGCAGCTCGAGGAGGAACGCCTCGAATCCGTCGTCAGCCCGGTCGATCTCGTCGACCAGCAGGACGGGCGGGCCGTCCGGCCGAGTAATGGCCCTGAGCAACGGTCGCTCCAGCAAGAAGTCGCGGCTGAAGATGACGTGCTCCAGCTCCTCGGGGGTGCGGCCGTCCACCTCGACCATCCGCAGCCGCAGCAACTGGCGCTGGTAGTCCCACTCGTAGAGCGCCGTATTGACGTCGAGCCCCTCGTAGCACTGGAGCCGGATCAGCTCTGTGCCGAGTGAGGTAGCCATCACCTTGGCGATCTCGGTCTTCCCCACCCCGGCGTCGCCCTCGATGAGGAGGGGGCGGCGCATGCGCTGCGCGAGATACACCGCCGTGGCGATCTCCGGCTCCGCGATGTAGCCGAGCCGCTCCATGGCGGCCTGCATCTCGGCGATTTCGGTTTTCATGCCCCGCTCTCGGCGGCCGCGACGAACGCCTCCGGCGAGGCGAGGAACCGCGTGCGGCACCCACCACAGCAGAAGTAGTAGTCCCGCCCCGCGAACGCGGCCTGATGCTTCGCGGTGGTGGGATCGACAGTCATGCCGCACACCGGATCTCGGGCTTTCGCCAGCCCGGTCGCGGTAGTAGCGACGTGCTGCGTTGCCGCGTCGCCCGCGGAACGCCGGCGCCGCTGGACGATTTCAGCCATGATGCTCAGGGCGATCTCCTCGGGGGTCTTGGCGCCAATGTCGAGCCCCGCCGGCGTTGCGATCCGGCCGATCGCCTCGGCAGCCGCACCGCCCGCGCGCAGCGCGTCTCGCACCTGGGCGAACCGCTGCCGGCTGGCGATGACGCCGAGGTAGGCGGGGCGCAGGGCGAGGGCGGCCTCGATCGCCTCGACGTCGCGCTCGCCCACGGTCGCCACGACCGCGAAGGCGCCCGGCGGGACGGCGTCCGGGGCGACGTCGGCCGTCACGCGATCGGCGTCGGGGAACCCCTCCCGCTCCGCCTCGGGGTCCACCACGTCCACGGCGTAGCCGAGCACAGCTCCGATGCGGACCAGCGCCCGCGCGGCCGGAGCGATACCGAAGACGACGAGCCGCGGCGCGGGGAGCACCGGCTCGATGTAGAGGTCCACCGTCCCTCCGCTGTGACAGGTCATGGGCAGCAGCGTAACGCCGGGCCGTGGCGCACCCGCACCGTCGGGCGACAGACTGAGGAGCCTGGGCTCGCCGTCAGCGATCGCGCGCAGCGCCTCGCGGAGCACCGTGGGTCGGGTACACGCCCCGCCCACCCATCCGTGGAACTCGCCGCCAGCGGTCACCAGCGCTGTGTCACCCACGTGCGCCGAGCTCGGCGGCTCGCGGCGCACCACCGTGGCCAGCGCGAAGGGCTCCCCTCGCGCCGCCAGCCCGGCGGCCAGTCCCAGCACGTTGCGTCGCACCGCTACCCCGCCGGGAGCCGCGCCCGGATGCGCTCGTAGTCCTCGGCCGTGTCGAGATCGGCGAGCGCTTCCACCGGCCATGACACCGACACGGCCTCCGCGCGATGCCGCTGCACCACGTGCTTGCCGCACCCCACGCCCTCCGCCTCCAGTAGCTCCGCGAACAGCGAGTGGTCGTACAGGATCGGCGGTGCATTGACCCCTCCGTACTCCGACACGACGAGCGGCGCGTTCTCCGTGCGATAGCGTTCGACGAGCGTCCGGACCATCTCGGGTGTCACGAACGGCATGTCTGCGAGCACGATCACCGCCGCCCGGGCGTCGGGCGGGACTTCGGCGATCGCAGTGCGGAGCGAAGTGTGGACGCCCCGGGCGTGGTCGGGGTTCACCGCGCAGCGGCACCTGAGGTCCGCCACCTCGCTCGCCGTCCGCTCGGCGTCGTGGCCCAGCACGACGATGACGGGATCGAGTCCGGCCTCGAGTACGCGACGCACCGTGCGGCGCACGAGCGACTGGCCGTTCAGCTCGAGCAGCAGCTTGTTGCGGCCCAGTCGGGTAGACGAGCCGGCCGCGAGCACGACCGCGGCGACGCGCTCCGAGCGCTCAACCGGCATGGATCGCGGCCTCGCGGTCCCGTAAGTGCCGCGGCGTGCGGCCGGCGCGAACAGCCAGGATCTCCGCCACGATCGCGAGGGCGATCTGTTCCGGCCCGTCGGCGCCCAGGTCCAGGCCTACGGGGCCGAAGACCCGCGGCGCGTCGCCTGCGTCCACGTCCGCCAGGATCTGCTCCGTCCGCGCACGGGGACCGAGGACGCCGACGTACGCTGCCTCCGTCCGGAGGAACGCACGCAACCATTCTCGGTCGTGGCGCAGCGAGTGGTTCTTGACCACGACGTAGGTGTCCGGCCCCGCCGGAAGGCCCGCGGTGCCCTCGTCGGGTGGGCGGCGGACCGTGCGCGTGCCGGTCGGGTAGCGCGCCGGCGCGAGCTGTGCCTCGCGGTGGTCCACTACGGTCACCCGAAAGCCGGTGGGGGCCGCGCACGCGGCGAGCGCCTCGCCGTCGGCGCCGCCCCCGACGACCACGAGGTGCGGTGGCGGCAGCAGAATCTCGACGAACGCCCGCGCCCCGGCCACCTCGCAGGTCGCCGACTGCCCCCCGGTCAGGCACACCGCAGCCTGTGCGCTCAACGCGTCGTCCAACGCATCGTTCCGAGTGGTCCCGGCGCGCCGGCGAGCTGTGGACGTAACGATCACTCCCCCGACGCCGATTGGTCCCTCGACGACGGTGGCGACGGCGATCGGCGCGTCGCCCTCGAGGTACACCGCCAGCGGCTCGAGGAGATGCTGGAAGGGCCCGTGCGTCGCGGGCTGGAGAAAGATGTCCACCGCGCCTTCGCAGCCGAGCCCGAGCCCCCAGACGGTATCGGCGTCGCTTCCGGTTTCGTAGTGCAGGAGCCGAGGCGTTCCCGCGCGCACGATGGCGAGCGCGTGCTCTCGCACGTCGGCCTCGAGGCACCCGCCGGACACCCCGCCGAGCAGCGTTCCGCCGTCGTCGATGAGGAGCTTCGCTCCCGGCCGGCGGTACGCCGAGCCGCCGATGTCCACGACGGTGGCGAGCGCGGCCTCGCGGCCTTCACGACACAGGGCCGCTACGCGATCGACGATTTCCGCTGTCTCACGCCAGTGCTTCACGGGTACTCCGGAGCGCGTTGGAGTCTGGAAAACGACAGTCGCGCCGCTCCAGACGCCCAATGTGCAGTCCGGTTCACCGGCTCGCAACGTCGGCCGCACGGCGCCAAGGGTCTCGCCGATCCCCTTGGGGCTTGGGCCAACTCGGGGTTCAGAACCTTAACTGCGACCGACCGGTGGTGCTTTAGGGTTAGACAGCGCACGCCCGACACCCAGCCGCCTCCACTCTGCCGCGACTCGCTCTGCCAGAAACACTTTCAGCAGAGACTGGTACGGCACATCCCGCTTGTTGGCGAGGACCTTGAGGTCAGCCAACAAGGGAGCCGGCAGGCGCAGCGAAATCGTCTCGGTCGAAGGCTTGAGGTTCGGGAAGGTGACCACCTGAGCGCGCGACCAATCCGCGTACTCGGTCGAGTCGTGAGTCTCCCAGAACTCCCGTTCCTCGGCTTCGGACCGAAACGCAGGAATCGGCTTCAGCGGGCGCTTGGGCTTGGCCATAGATGCGTCGCTCCTTGGTGCTCATGGGCCGGGCTGAGATGACACGTACTCGGGTCCCTCGGACCGTGAAGACCACGGTGAGGTGCCGCTGGGTGTCCGTCTGCCCCAACGCGATGAACCGTGACTCCTGTTGGGAGTGCTTGACGTCCAGGGCGAGCAGAACAGGTCGATTGAGGAGGGTCTCTTCGGCCTCGACTTGACGGACCGCGTGGCGGTGCCAACTCTTATCCGAGTTGCCCTCATCCCACTCGAAGCCCTCCAGTCCAGCGAAAAACTCGTTGAGGACTCCCATGGCATATGTATATCGCGAGGATATACGCTTGTCAAGGTTGGGCTCCAGCCAAGTGCCGGTGGGCTGTGGCGCTGTCTAACGCCCGCGTTCTGCTGCGGCGCGATCATAATAGATGCGGCCAGCGAGCGGAGCGAGCAGGCCGCCTCCGACTTCAACGCGCCGACAGCAGCAA